>CALCCB010000019.1 GCA_937899625.1 uncultured Bacteroidota bacterium | reverse complement strand
AAAAGATGTTCGGCATACTCAAGACTATCAGTAGTCTTAAGTGTGATGACTTCTCTGGTCATTATATCTGAAATTGGCGTCCCTTTTTTCATGGTTAATTTGCCTTTATTACTTTTATAAAGTTAGGGAAGCATCGTAAGATAAATTATGACAAAAATCATGTTAAGTGGTATCTGTTGAGCTTTTATAGCTTTATTTACCATTTATTGTACATATATTTATTTTAAAGTTCCCTGCCTACGGCAGGCATGACCTGCCTGTCGGCAAGTAGGCGCTTTGAAAATAAAAAAGTCCACAATTCTAAAAGTACATCAAATAGGAGATTTAACATGAATTCGGATCAGTTCCGTAAATTTAAAAAGAATGCAAAATTTTGAGATAATAAATGTGGGTAATTAGATCGACTTATTTCCAAGCTTCCAGTCAAAACGAATCAGGGTAGGGATTCCCATAACACCTACGTTGGTTACGATGAGATCTCCATCAGGTAAGAAAGTAATTTCTTCAGGTTTACTGAAAATGGTTGGGTCCAGAGTAACAAAATTTTGGATCACTCCTGTTTTGTCAAAAATGGTTAAAGTTCTATCAGTAGAGCTGATCACGTATATTTCATCTGTTTTAGGGTGAACCGCAATTGAGGATGGAATAAAATCAAGATAGTAGCTCGTTGAGTCATCAACTAAGCTTCCTGGTCTTTTAGGTAAAGGAATGTTTTGATTAATGGCATAATCGCGGATTTGATTCACATCAATTTCAAATATTGGCGATTGATTCAATTTCCCAGAAACAAGATCCACAGAATAGATTCCTCTCATTGACGCATAGGCAGCCCCTCTGTGAATTTTACTTTTAGGTGCGACTAACAGGCGGTGATCTTTAGCGTCATAACACAAACCTTCATTTTCCCATGCAGGCACTTTGAAACGGCGAAGATTATCCTGGATTAATGTATCCTTGAAATAAAGATTGGTCAATGTTGCGTCACTGTTCAAAACGTAAAAAGAACTGTCAACAAAAGAAAGTCCATCAAAAGCACCAGAGTTATTAAAGCTGAGAGTTTTGGTAATGCTATTTGTGTTGAGATCGTAGATGTATATTACACCGGCATCATCCTGAATACAAGCTACCTCGTGGTAAGAGTACTTTGTAAGTCCGGAAACATCTCTTAGTTCATAAGGCAAAGAAAGGATTAAAGAAGGCTCACTTAAGTCAAACCATCCATTTTGCTTTTGAAAAACAGGAGATTGCAAGAAATGATACTGCTCAATACCAGCAGTATGGATTTTCCTCACCGTGATAAACGATAAAATAGCAAGGACAAATGAGAAAAATACTTGTTTCGACATTTCTTGTTAAACAAAATTAACAGGAAATCGATAAATTCAAAGTTTTCGGCTATTATATTTAAGTTAAACATCTGTAAATGTCAGCGTATTGTAATTATTGTTCAGGGAGAAGTGAGGAGGATGTGCATCGCGTTTATCACGATAACGTTTATGGATTTCCTCAGGAAAATGATCATGAGATTTTTGGGCGTCTAATCCTTGAGATCAATCAGGCAGGGCTTTCTTGGGAAACGATCCTTAAAAAAGAAAAGAATTTCCGATTAGCCTTTGACAATTACAATATTGAAAAGATAGCAGCCTATAAGGATACAAAGATTCTTGAGTTAATGAATAATGCAGGGATCATTCGAAACAAATTAAAGATCAATGCTGTTATTTATAATGCTCAATCTGTAATTGAAATTAAAAAGGAATATGGTACCTTTAAAAACTGGCTGGATATCGAAAGTCCCAAACCAAAAGAGGATTGGGTATGTTTATTAAAAAAGAGATTTAAATTTGTGGGTGGAGAGATCGTAGCTGAATTTTTGATGAGCCTAGGGTATCTTGAAGGTGCTCATCATAAAGATTGTGAAGTTTATAAGGATATTGTAAAGTCCAAACCAAAATGGTTAGAGATATGAAAAAAAGTGCTGTTTTAACTGTAATGATGTTTTTCATTTTAAACGGATATTCTCAAGTAGGTATATCTGGTGGTGTTAGTACGATAAAAGCTTTTGGTGTTCCGAAACCCTACATGGGGATTCATCTTGGGGTGGAAATTCCGAGAGATGATGCTGTAACTTTCTTTTTAAGAGGAACAGGGTATTTTGGAAATAGTTCTGAAGATCTGTATTATACTTATGTCACAGCAAGAGATTTTTCGACTGTGCCATACCAGCAACAGGTGAATTATACGATGAAAATGAATTATTCTGTGATCGAAGGAGGGACAAGATACTACTGGGGCGACGGTTATGACGCTGGGTTTGGACTCTATGGAGGATCAAGTATGTCTGTGATCTTCAATTCCATAAAAAGAAATTATGACGATTACGATGAGGTAAAGTATGAAATGGCCGATACCGAGTTACCTAAAGGTTCTATTTTCAATGTCGGCGTTGGTTTAGGTGGTGGAGTTAAAAATACATTTGCAGGAATTGGAACTTTATATTTTGATATGAACTTTTCGTATTTGATTCTTTCATTACCATCGAATAATACAGCATCACAAGTAGGAGATATGTATTCTCCTCTATTGTTCAATTTCGCTGTAGGATTCCGTAAAGAACTTTATTGATCAGACCTTTTGGCTTTTCAGAAATTGAACTGAAATCTATAATAATCTCCTTGAGATTATTATACCTTAAATTCATCCCTTCTTTTAATTTGGCAATGACCTCACCGGATGCCATACGATTCGGAGCGCTCTCAAATTGATATTTTGAACTCATTTTCCGAATGATCTGATAAATAGGCTTACGAATTTTATCGGATTCGGGTAGAGGATGAGTGATCTGAAGATTTGTTGTAATGCTAGGATTTGGATGGATCAATGGAAGTTGACCTGCATACAATCTCCATACTGTAACACCCAGGGAGAAAATATCTGTTCTCTGATCGACCAACTCAATTTTATTTAATATCAATTCCGGGGCGGCGTATCCAAGAGGGAAAAGCGTTTTTCGTTTTGAATTTTCATTCACATTTACTGCAAGTCCAAAATCAATAAGGTAACACTCAATTTTGTTTTCATTTTTGTCGATAAGGATGTTACTGGGTTTTACATCACAATGGACAATGCCAAGGTTTTGTAACTCGCCAAAAACATGCTGAAGTGAATCAAATAAAGACTTCAGAAGTGTTAATTGTTCATTTTTAGGAGTCTTGTCCCAGAAATCTTGTAAAGTAGTTCCCTGTTTGTACTTAAGAATAATGAAAATGTCTTCTTCAGATTCATACGACATCTCCACATTGGGCAAATATGGGCTCTCAAAAGTAAAAGTTGCCTCATTTCGGAATTGACTGATGGCTTCTTCCGAAGCTTTGGATTTTGTTAGCACTTTTAAAATGAATAATTCCTCATTGGAGTTATCCTTAATCAGATAAACATCACCAAACTTTCGTCTCTTTTGATTTCCAAGTTTCTTAATGATCTGATATTTTTCTGCAAGTTGCATACAGCAAACATATGAAAAGAGTTTATATTCGGGATTTTGGGAATGATGTTGAAGCACACAAATATTTTACTAGCAGACTCAGGAGGTACTAAAACAGACTGGATAGCGATAAATAATGGGAAAATTATGGCGCGATGGAAGGGAGACTCACTGCATCCTGTATTGCTAGATCATTTTTCTGATGCCATTCCTAAAGAATATTTGGCGTATCATCTGGAGTTCTTTGGTGCAGGATGCCATAATGAAAATGGAAAACAAAAAGTTTTAGCAAAATTAAGGACGCTTGGATTTGTTTCATTGAATGTAAATTCAGATTTGGATGAAGCTGGATTATCCCTATTCGGTAAAAACAATGGATGTGGGTTTATTTCTGGCACCGGTTCTGTTGTTTTCAAATATGATGGACATACAATAACAGATATTTACGGAGGATTAGGTCATATTCTGGCAGATGAGGGTTCCGGATTTTATTTTGGAAAACTGCTATTGACCGAATTATTAAATAATAGGTTGCCAAGAGAAATTGAAGATTTCCTAACCTTGGAATTAGGTAGCCGTTCTGAAATCCTTTCAAACGTATATGGTTCTGAAAGTAAAAGGTACGTGTCGGGACTTTCTGAATTAACAAAATCACTCAATCATAATTTGATAAATGAGCTTCACAAAAGGAATATAGAATTATTTGTAGATTCATTTATTGGTTATAAGACGAATGTGTATGAGGTCAAAGCATGCGGTTCTTATGTATTTCATCATAGAGAATTGTTCAAGGCGGCCTTTGCGAAAAAGCAAATTACTTTGGGTGTCACTTTAAAAAGTCCCCTGGAGAAAATTGCAGAAAACATCGCAATTGACACACTTTAATCAATCATCTTTACACATAAAATTGATTTGGAGTGATTGGTGGGGATTTTTTCAATATTCATCTATCAAAATGATTCATTCGTAGAAAACTTGAACTTTTGAAATTATTTTTCGTCAAATTGCACTCTGAACTAAGCGTTTCTGAATGGAATCATTAATGGTAAACGGTACACCTCATACTCCGGAGATCAACTTCAATAAGTTGTCAGGAGTAATGCATATTAAAGGTAGATCTATTCCTGATCAGCCAGATGAATTCTGGATACCGGTTTTGAATTGGTTCGAATCTTATTTATTGCAACCGACAGAAAGAACTGTTGTTGTCATTGATTTGGAATACTTCAATATCTCATCATCAAAAAGGATCTTGTTCCTTCTATACAAGTTGAATGAGTTAGTGGAAGAAGGGAAAGATGCTGTAGTAGAATGGCATTACCGGGAAGCTGATGAAGATATGTATGAAGTAGGTCAAGATTACGCATACATGGTTAAAGTTCCATTCGTATTCAAAGAATATGTAGAGCCAGAAATTGCAATGGCCATTTAAAATATTAAGCACCGAGAGGTGCTTTTTTTATTTTATATCTCGAGGGTTCTGTTAATTTTGTGCTATGAGATTGTTGAAGGATGTTCCTCATGACCGTTACAAGATCCAGATATTTGGATACAATGGGAAGTACATTGTAAAAATCGAATTGGGCCAGTTTGAACAAACATTTAAAATTGGCGAATTGGATGTGAACGGACTCGAAGAAGTCGAAAAGATGATCACAACTGATTTATTATCAAATGCACTTAAACGTTTTGTAGAAATGCGAAATGATTGGGAGGCAGCTTTTAAAATTAAAAACACTACAAATGAATAGACTGTCAATATGCTTTTTCCTTGCATTAGCTCTTGTTTTTGTTTCATGTGGAGGAAAGAATGAAGAAAAGAAGGAAAATACGGTTCCAAAGGTTCAGGTAAGAAATATGGGAAGTATCAAGATCGCTTTCTACAACAGTGATAGTTTAAAGGTTGGATACGACTATTATCGTGAACAGGACTCGATCGTTACAAAAAAGCAGCTTTCTTTTCAGAGAGAAGTGGAAACGAGAACAAAAGAATACCAAAGTTATATTGTTCGAAACGAGGAAAAGGCAAGAAGCGGATTGTTGTCCCAAAATGAAATGATGCAAATTCAGCAAAAAGTTCAGCAAATGGAAGCTGATCTCATGAGATATCAGCAGGAGGAAGGCGCAAAGCTGGAGTCTGAAACGATGAGAAAACTTGAAGAGATCTCAAACAAGATCGAAGCTTTGGGAAAGAAATTTTCTGAAGAAAATAAGATCGACATACTTTTGATCAACGGTAAAGGTGGACAGATCAATTACATTACTCCAGCCATGGATGTAACAAAGGAGTTTGTTGCATTTTTGAATCAGAATCAGGAAGACATCGAAAAAGATCTTAAATAAATGTTGATCGCTCAGCAAAAGTTACAGGAAAATATTGCGGAGTATATCCTTTACATGTATCAGCTGGAAGATGTCGTAAGGGCATTTCAGTTTGATACTGATCGATTGATGGATCAATTCGTCTTGCCACAATTGAAGAATCCTTCCTTTGAGACTCAGTACAGAGAATGGTATGGTGCATTGGTAAAGAAAATGATCAATCAGCGTCTTGAGAAGTCAGGTCATCTTGCTGAGTTGAATGATATATTGGTTGAGCTATCCTATTTGCATAATATGCTGATCAATGCCGCAAACGACGAGAAATACAAACAGTTGTTTACAACGGCCTTGCCCTTTATCGAAGAATTTAAAGAGCGTTCGAATCTGAAGGATAAGAATGAGATCGAAGTTATGTTTCATGCGATGTACATGAAAATGCTGTTAAAACTTCGAAAAAAGGAAATCTCAAACGAAACTGAACAAGCATTTGATTCCATGAGAATCCTCTTGGCTTATTTGTCAAAGAGGTACCATGAAATGAAAAATGGAACCTTGAATTTCTGGAATAACTGATCAGAATATTTTTCCTGGATTTAAAATTTGATTCGGATCAAAAACGTTTTTGATCGATCGCATCAGTTCTAATGTAACTTCAGGGAAAACAATATCCATATAGGATTTTTGAACTATTCCAATTCCATGTTCTCCTGAAATAGTTCCCTGCATTTCTTTTACTCCTTTGAAAATCTCACGAATCGCTTTGGAAAGCTCGTTGTTCCATTGATCATCGGTCATATTTCCCTTGATAATGTTCACATGGAGATTTCCATCGCCTGCATGGCCATAACAAACGGACTGAAATCCATA
Source organism: uncultured Bacteroidota bacterium (assembly GCA_937899625.1). Classification (GTDB taxonomy): domain Bacteria; phylum Bacteroidota; class Bacteroidia; order Flavobacteriales_D; family Crocinitomicaceae; genus M0103. The sequence continues at coordinate 20,431 of CALCCB010000019.1, read as the reverse complement.
TTGATCACCAATTGTTTTGACTAGTCGTAACAACTTGGGTAACTCAAATCGCGGCACTACGGTGTCTTCTTCCTTATAAATGGATTGAGTCTTTACTGCTTCTCCAACTTTGCGTCTCAAAGACCATAGACTGTTTTTCTGGGCGGCTGTTTCAGCAAAAAGAATTTCATTCGTAGGGTATTTTTCCAGCACATTCATGATCTTTTCACATTCGACCATTAACACATCCGGGTCAAAGCCATCGACTTCGATCAACAAATGAGCTTCATCATCTTCAGCAACAGTGATCGACTGATCTTGGGTAAATTCCTGAGTCCATAAGAGGGCATTTCGTTCCATGAATTCAAGCCCACTTGGAGTTATACCGGCTCTGAAGATATCTGCGACCGCCTCACATGCCTTCTCTGCACTCTTAAAAGGAACCAACATTAACAGATCGTGAGTAGGATGGGGGATCAGCTTTAGAACGATCTTAGTCACGACTGCAAGTGTTCCTTCAGACCCAACGATCAATTGTGTAAGGTTGTAGCCTGTGGCGTTTTTTAAAACATTTGCTCCTGTCCAGATGATCTCACCGGTCGGAAGAACAACTTCAAGGTTTAAGACATAGTCCTTTGTAACCCCATATTTCACGGCTTTTGGTCCGCCGGAGTTTTCTGAAATATTACCACCAATGAAACAACTTCCTTTGCTTGCGGGATCTGGGGGATAGAATAGTCCTTTTTCTTTGACAGCTTCCTGCAATACTTGCGTAATAACACCTGGTTCTGTGATTACTTGATGATTCTTCTCGTCAATTTCAAGTATTCGGTTGAAACGTTCCATGGAAAGTAAAACGCCTCCATTTATGGGTAAGGCCCCACCGCTTAATCCTGTTCTTGCACCTGCAGGTGTAACAGGAATCTTGTGCTCATTACAATATTTTAGGATCGAAGAGATCTCCTCTGGTGTTTCTGGTTTTATTACATAATTTGGCAGGTAGGAGAGGTCTTCGGTTTCGTCATGCGAGTAATCTTGTAATACATCATGGTCGGTGTAGCATCTGTCTCCTACAATGCTTGCAAAGGCTTGAAAATATTTAGCGGCATCCATTTTAAATGTCATTGATAATGAATGTTGAATTCATTGACGGTACTTCGACATCCCATCCAAGTTCAGATTCAATCTTTACTCTGAATGTATCCGCCTGATGTGGTTCACCATGATTTAGGAATAGAGTAGTAGGAGGTGTTTTGAAACCTTTTAACCAATTCAGCATTTCCTCCTGATCACCATGCGCCGATAACGATGAAATACTTCTGATCTCACATCGAACTTTTCGGTATTCACCAAAGAATTTGATCTCTTTTGCTCCATCCATTAAAGATCGACCTCTGGTTCCTTCTCCCTGATATCCTACGAAAAGCAATGTGTTTCTCTCGTTTTCAAGATGGTTGTTGAGATAGTGAAGAATTCTTCCCCCTTCAACCATTCCACTTCCTGCGATAATGATCTTTGGATTGGAGTCCTGCACCATGGCTTTGGACTCCTCATATGACATGATGTAATGAATGTCATTGTACATTCTGTTGATCTCAAAATTGGAGATGTTCTGCCAATCATGGTATTTGTTATAAATATTAGTTGAATTCACTCCCATTGGAGAATCTAGGTAGATCTTCATCGGCGGAAGCATTTCCTCTTCGATCAATTGATAAAGGAGATAAATGATCTCTTGTGTTCTTTCTACTGCGAATGAAGGTATCATCAGGATTCCTTTTTTATCAAAGGTGTCTTCAATAACACTTAGAAGTTCCATCTTCACATTCGTCTTCGGATGAATACGATCACCGTAGGTAGATTCCAGAACAACATAATCTGCTTGCTCGATTCTCTTAGGAGGATATAATAGCATTGGATTTGTACGTCCTATATCACCGCTGAAAAGGAACTTTTTATCCTTGGTTTTAAGCTCAACAAAGGAAGACCCAAGTATATGTCCAGCATTCTTGAATTGAAACGATATATTTTCATCAATGATTACCCATTCGTGTAGCTCATGACCCTCAAGGTGTTTCATGGTTCTTATCACATCCTTTGTAGTGTATAATGGTTTGGACTCAGGATGTTTGGAATATTTGTGAGAATTTGCCCTTGCGGCGTCTTCTTCCTGAATCTTGGCGCTATCCATAAGGATTACTTCTGTCAGATCTTTTGTCGGGTAAGTACAGTGAATATCACCTTTGAATCCGTTGTTTACCAATACAGGTAAAAAACCACAATGATCAAGGTGAGCATGGGTCAAAATGATTGTGTCAATTGAAGATGGGTCGATAGGAAAAGGCGCTCGATTTAAAAGTCGTAATTGTTTCAATCCCTGAAATAACCCGCAGTCGATGAGGATCTTTTTGTCTTTGTATTCCAAAAGTATTTTAGAACCGGTCACTGTACCTGCTCCACCAAGGAAGGTTAACCTTGCCGCGCCATTCAAATCAGTCATTTTGTTTTTTTCTTAAAGGTAAGCATGAGAAAAAGCAAAAGGCAGAGTTTCCTCTGCCTTTTATGAACAATTGTATGAGAATTAATTCCCTTTGATCTCAAATTCCGTTCTTCTGTTTTGTTGTCTTCCGTCGTCTGTCGCGTTGGTTGCAATCGGCTTGGAAGATCCATATCCTTTTGCAGTCATTCGTGATCCGGAAATCCCTTTAGAGGTTAGATAACTTACTACCGCTTCAGCTCTGGACTGAGAAAGTGTTTCGTTTAGACTGGCAGAACCCGTATTGTCTGTATGTCCAGAAATTTCGATCTTTAATCCTGGTACATCTTTCATTAATTTCATGAGTCTGTCAAGCTCAGCATTCGATTCCGGTCTCAATGTTGATTTTCCTGTGTCGAAGAAAATATTTCGCAGAGCGATCTTGCTTCCGATGGCGATATTCTTAAGTTCGATCACCTTATTTACAAGATTGTCAGCGGCTCCGGTTGGGATATCAAAGTTTTCAGAATGGAATAAATATCCTTCTGCTTTCACAGCGATTCCATAGTTTTTTCCACTTGCCAGTGTAATGATAAACTTACCTGTCGCACTATTGGTCGTAAAGGTTTCGATTACTTTCCCTGTAGCGTTGTCTGTGATTTCGATCATCGCCTCAACAGGTTTCTTCGTCATTGCGTCAACAGTGATCCCTTTGAATACGGTGAACGATTTTTTATTTACTTCAACAGTTCCTTCTACTGAGGCATCCTTTATTGGGTAAGCTAAAGACGCAAGAAGATAATCCTCTACATCTGTCATTGGTGCTTTTTCTGGACCCCAGAAAGTTACTTTGTAAATGTCATAAGATCCTTTTCCGCCAGCTCTGTTAGATGCGATGTAGGCAAACTTTCCATTCGCTGTTGATGCAAAGAAGAAATCATCGTACGGAGTGTTGATAGGATATCCCATATTCACAGGTTTTGTCCATTGACCTGCTACTTTTTTAGAAACAAAAATGTCATACCCTCCAATCGATTCGTGACCTTGAGAGGCAATGTACATGGTTTCTCCATCAATATGCATATAGATCGGTCCATCGTTGAATTTGGTATTCACTGCTGACACCATCGTTGCGGCCATGTAATCCTTCTGCAGCTTACTCTGCATTGCACTGTACATGATGTCAAATCCGTTTGCACGACTATCATTGTCTCTTCCGAAATAAATACTCCATCCATCATGGCTGTAAGATGCAAATTTCTCATTTGCTTTGTTTGAAGAGATCTGGAAGTGCATTTGGGTAGGATTACCCCAGTCAAGTCCGGATAACTTACTTTCATAGATGTCATATTGACCTTCATTTTCTCTGTGGATCAACATTCTTGTACCATCATAACTTAGGTTATTTGAAACATCATCAGCTGTAGAGTTCACAGAACCTTTTACTTGCTTAGGCTTTGACCATTTACCATCTGACAATGTGGATGTATAAATATCCTTGTCGTATCCTCCTGCAGCATTTGGAGTGTGTCCGTTTGGACGATTGGAGGTCATTACGATCTCAGATCCGTCAGTTGTGATAGAAGGAGCAAAGTCGTCAAATTCAGTGTTTAATTCTTCAACATTATCTACCCAAGCTCTGATCGGGTTGGCAATGTATCCTTTTGCCGCTTTACATTCACTTTTTCTAAGGCTGACGAACTTAGCAAAGTTGTCTGCCTTTTTGTAGTTGTTTTCGAAGTTCTGGTAGGACTTAAGCGCATCATCGAATTTGTTTTCAAGCTGTAATGCGTAACCGTAATAATAGTCCATGAAAGGATCACATGCTGGATCCAGTTTTTGAGCTTCGTTCAAATAAGAAATACTTTTGAATGGATCCGTGGAATTTGCATAACAAACTCCGATCTTAAAATTCAATTCAGCATTTTTTGCATTGAATTTTTGAGCCGTCATGTATTCCAGAAGAGCAAGTTGATAATTTAGTCCTGGATCCTGAACTTGAAAGATGGCCTCGTTTGCGAGAGTGTAATACTCATCTCCTTTCTTGATCGCATCGGTGGCTTTTTTAAGCCCTTCCTTATCATCTTTAAAGTTTGCTGCCTTGAACTCGACATTTTGAGAGAACCCAATCAGTGAGAAGGCAGATATCATTAATGCTGTTATAATTTTTGTCTTCATGATCACGGAAATTATTCGTTACAGTTACTTGAATAATAGTTCTTGCCGAGCTCTACACCAAGCTCCTTCGCTTTATGCCAGTCTTCACAGGCTCCATTCAGGTCCCTGTTCATTTCTTTAGCATTCGCTCTGTTCAAATAGGCGTTTCCGTAGTTGGAGTCCATTTTTACGGCTTTTTCACCGTATTCCAGGGCTTTTTTGTAGTCTTTTTGCTTGAAGTAAACAGCACTCAGATTCGATGCGGCAGGGGCATAGGAAGAGTTGATTTCCAATGCTTTTTCAAAGTCCTTTTTGGCATCATCCATTCTGTTCTGTTCCATTTGAGTTGCACCACGGTTATTGTATGCCAAATGAAATTTAGGATCAACTGATATGGCGCGATTGAATGCTGCCATTGCTCCTGCATAATCCTTCATTTTTTTCTTCGTAGTACCAATGTTGTTCAGGACAAATGCAAGATTTGGATTCTTGCGCAATGCTTCTTCATAGTCTGCGATCGCTTTTGGGTAATCGGCTAGCATTCTATTACAACTTCCGCGATCATTGTATGCAAAGGCGAACTCCTTGTCAAGCTCTATGGTCTTGGTAAAGTGCTTGATTGCTCCTTTATAGTCTTGCTGTAAAAAGCGAAGCGTACCATAGTTATAGTAGGCTTTAGGGTTTGAAGGGTCGATCTGAATTGATTTTTCGTAATCCTTTTCTGCATTCAAGTAATCGTTCTGACCTTGATATGCGCGTCCTCTTTGGAAATAAGCTTTCGAATACCCAGGATCCATCTCTATCAATTTTTGTAAAGTAGCCTGTGCATCTTTATATTTTTCCGCTTCATTTTCTGCAACTCCTTTGTTGTAATACGCAGCAGTAAACTTCGGGTCATAATTGATCGACTTTTTGAATTCATCGATAGCAGCCTGAAATTTTTTCTCCCCAAAAAGTCGAATACCGTTGTTATAGGCTTCTTGACTTTTTGCAACAGCTTCGTTTTGAAGGTTTAGGGCAGTGATGGAATCCCGGTACGCTTTTTCTTGCGGAGTCAAATCCTCCTGGGCATATGATTGAAGCCCAAACAGCAACAAGCCAGCCAATAGTGGAATATGGTTTCGTTTCACGTTTTATAATTTTTGGTTACCCAAGATAGTAATTTAAGCCTCTAGGATTGCAAATACTTTTCAACAAGTCAAAATTGTTATTTTAGCAGGATTGTTAACGAAAAGTAATGTCAAAAGAGGTCTACATAATTGATGGTGTTAGAACTGCCATCGGGAATTTCGGGGGAACTTTGTCAGCAGTAAGAGCCGACGATCTTGCAGCTCATGTGATTCGTAAATTGATGGAGAAAAACAATTCTCTTGATCCTGCGCTTATTGAGGATGTAATTCTGGGATGCGCGAATCAAGCGGGTGAGGATAACAGAAATGTGGCCAGAATGGCTGGTTTATTGGCTGGATTGCCTGTATCTGTTGCTGGAGAGACAGTGAATCGTCTTTGTGCTTCAGGAATGGCAGCAACAGTAAATGCCGCTAGAGCCATTAAGGATGGTGCAGGAGATATATACATTGCCGGAGGTGTAGAACACATGACCAGAGGACCATGGGTGATTTCCAAGACTTCAACGGCTTTTGGAAGAGATGCTCAGATGTATGATTCCTCTTTTGGTTGGAGATTCATCAATCCACAAATGCAGGAATTGTATGGAACAGATGGAATGGGTAATACAGCCGAGAATTTGGTTGAACTATATGGAATAGAACGAGAAGCGCAGGATAGATTTGCTGCTTGGTCTCAAGAAAAAGCAAGCGCTGCAAGAGATTCAGGAAGATTGGCAATGGAAATTGTTCCTGTAGAAATTCCTCAAAAGAAAAGAGATCCGGTTATTTTTAGTCAGGATGAGTTTATACGCACGGGAACAACCATGGAGTCACTAGGGAGTTTGCGCGCGGCTTTTAAAAAAGACGGAAGCGTAACTGCTGGAAATAGCTCAGGTTTGAATGATGGAGCAGCGGCATTGTTGATTGCATCTGAAAATGCAGCGAAAGAGAATAATCTGAAGCCAATGGCAAGGATCGTCTCTGCGGCGGTTGCAGGTGTTGAGCCCCGAATCATGGGTATAGGGCCGGTTTATGCATCTGAAAAAGCATTAAAAAGAGCTGGGCTGACCTTGGCTGATATGGATATTCTTGAGCTCAACGAGGCATTTGCTGCACAGGTACTGGCTTGTACTCGTAAAATGGGACTTGAAGATAATGATCCAAGAATAAATCCGAATGGTGGTGCAATTGCACTTGGTCATCCACTGGGAATGTCAGGATCAAGAATTGTGCACACTGCAGCACTTGAATTACAGCGCACAGGAAAACGTTACGCATTAGTCACAATGTGTATCGGTGTTGGACAAGGGTATGCTACAGTAATAGAGCGTGTCTGACCAACCTTTACAAAATAAACAACGTCATTGAGAAGTGAGATATTTTAAACTTTTATTTCCCGTATCAATCATTCTTTTGTTTTCATGCAGAAAAGAAAAGGCGGATTGGGATTCGGACTGGGTGGTTCCTTTGGTAAAGGATACGCTTGATCTTTCTTCTTTGGTAAATGATTCAACAATTGTTGTAAATAGTTTTTCAAATTATGAACTTGATCTGACAAGAACGATCAAAGAATTCTCTTTGGCGGATTTTGTTGCGATCAGCGATACCACCATACTTCAAGATTATATCTTGGCAGTTCCTTCGGTGACAATACCACCCGGTTTTACGATTGTAAATCAGATCGAAGAGCATACCCTGGAAGCAGATGGGATGCAACTTAAAAAGATCCGAGTAAAAGAAGGAGTAATTAAAGTAAAGGTGTTTAATCCATTGGATACCAAGGCTTTTTTTAATGTAAAGTTACCGGGTGTTACTTTAGATGGGAATGAATTCCAGCAAAATTATTTTGTCCCTGCGGCAACGAGTTCAGGACCAGGATTAACTGAAGCTTCACTCGATGTTTCAGGGTATTGGATTGATCTTACCGGTGAGGCAGGTTCGGGTTATAACATACTTCAGTCTCAATTGGTCGTTACTTCTGATCCTGCTGGACCTACGGTTACGTTTACCAATTCAGATGTGATCAAAGTTGAGGCTCAATTTAAAAACATCATCATTGACTATGCAAGAGGGTATTTTAATCGATTGATCGAAGAGACATTGGATTTTGATCTGGATTTGATGAGTATGGTAGAATCCGGAATGATCGATCTGCCTTCTACTTCAATACGACTTGAACTAGAGAATGGATTGAAAGTGGGAGCAAAGGCAACAATTCAATCGCTTCAAAACACCAATAATCAAGGAAATACGGTACAGCTGACATCCGGTCAAATGGGGAATCCGTTTTATATAGATCCTGCTACAGGATCCTGGGGGACATTGGTTCCAAGTAATGAGCAATTGATCTTTGATTCTGGAAATTCAAATGTTGAAGCGTATCTGGAAAATCTGGGAAAAACACATAGTCTTGGATATTCTATTCAATTGAATCCTTGGGGTAATGTTTCAGGAGGTTGGGATGAGATCTTCCCGAATAGTAAATTGAAATTGAAAGTTCATGCTCAAATGCCGCTTTCAGTTCAAATGGATGATCTTACTTTAAGAGATACTTTTGATATAGATCTTAAGCAGGATAATCAGAAAACGCATGTTGTCTCTGGGGATATTGTCTTAAATGCGACAAATGCTTTCCCATTCCAAGGAGATGTAACACTGCTTTTGTTGGATGCAAATGGGGCTTTAGTTCATAGTGTTCAAGGAACTCAGCCGGTTGAATCTTCGCAATACGGAACTTATGACTTGAATCTTGAATTGTACAAGAAAAATTCAGAAGTTCATTTCCAATTACCAGAATCGGTGATCGCTGAACTTGAGACGATCAAGAAAGTAGTTGTTAAGGTTAAATTGAATACTCCAAATGCAGCTGGAGTGAATTCGATGTTGTCAATTCCTGACGGAGCATTTATGTCCGTAAAATTGAAAGCATTTTTCAGGCTAAATACAGTACTTTGAAGCTAGAAACCATCATACTATTATTGTTTGTCGCAATTTCAGGGAATGCACAGAATTTCTTGCCGATCCAGTATGATACTTTGCCGTTGAAATATGAGGTGATCACTTCTTTTTCCGGAGATTATGCATCTACATCTCTTCAAAATCAATTAACAAGTAAAATACTCTATGGTGGGCATATTTCTGAAGAGATCAAATCAGGAAGTTTTGCTAAACATTCAGAGATAAATCGATTTGGAGTATTGATCAATGGAGGTGTTGAGTTCAGAAATTATCAAAGTAATTTATTCGGAAAAGAAAGATTTGGCTGGTTGCTGAAGGGGGAGTATTGCAATTTTATAGGTGCTCTTTATTCGAAAGATTTATTTGGTCTTACTTTTTATGGAAACCAAAGATATCTGGGTGAAGCCGTTTCTTTTACTGGGACAAGGGCTGGTTCCTGGACATATCAAAAGTTGGGTTTTGGAATCGTAGACAAAAAATCGAAAAGCTCGTTAAATTTAAATGCATACGGGATAAACCAATATTCGAATTCAGTAGTAAGAGAGGGGTATTTGTATCAGAATGAAGAAGGGGATTCCCTTAGTTTGGTGTATGCCGGAGGAAGTGACTTTTTCTCTTCTGGAATAATGCAGGGTGGTTTTGGTGTAGGTATTGATCTGGATGTGCGGTTCTCAGTGAAAATGGAAGAGAAAGAAGATATTTTCTTTCAGGTAAACGTGAATAATCTGGGTGTGGGATTTTTACCGGATGTCAAGCGCTATGCAGCGGATAGCTCATTCAATTTTGAGGGCTTTACTTTTGATCAGTTATTTGGAGACGCAAACCTTATTGATTCGTCTTTCTCATTTTTAGACACACTGAATATTCAACAAAAAGATATGAATATGGTCAAGGTGCTTCCGGTATTCATTCAGGCGGGAAAGATCGTTTCAAATTCTTCGGATAAACTTGTTCAATCTTTCTACGGATTTAGGTTATATCCAACTTTAACCACCGTGCCTCAGGTGTACGGAGGTATAAACTTGAAAGCTCATAAAAATCTGAATGTTGGTTTGAATGCTGCATTCGGGGGGTACTCCAATTTCAGATATGGAATCTATCTCAGCTATCAGTTGAAGAGTTTTAATGTTGGGTTAGCTACTGAGAACCTTGTTGGTGCTTTCAGTAAGAAAGGTATGGGAGAATCCATTAATTGCAGAATCAGATGGGCGTTAAACTAATCACATTATTGTTCTGTTTTCTGTCAGGTTCATTGGCTTTTGGACAGATCAGCTTTTACAAGTTGTTTACCAATAACGGATATGATTTTGGTCAGGGTGTCGTTCAGCTCGAGGATAGTTCTTACCTCATCACTGGAAGCTCAAGTAGTTTTTTAGAAGCACCTTCTCAAGCGTTTATCATGAAGATCGATTCAATGGGAAATTTTATATGGTCGAAAGATTTCGGTGGTGACGAATCAGATTGGGGTAGAAGGATCTTCAGAAAGAGTAATTATGGTTTGGTAGTTGCTGGATATTCTAATTCTGGACCAAGTCTCAATTACGATTTTTACTATTTCAAAACGGATGACAGTGGAACATCTGAATGGCAGAAATATGTCGGTACGGATGGATGGGATAAATTGAATGATGCTGCATTGACGAGAGATACGGGTCTTTTGATGGTGGGTGAAACAACGAATACATTCAATGAAAATTCAGATGCGTACATCGTCCGTACGAATAGCTCTGGAGATACACTTTGGACAAGACAATGGGGGACAGATGCCGAAGAAAGGATCAATGCGATTGCTCAATTGAACGATTCTGTTTTTATTCTTGCAGGAGAAATGTATCATTTGGATTCTTTAAAAGTAAAGGGCTACTTTCAATGTTTGAAAGATGACGGAACGATCATCTGGGAATCCTTTGTTGGAAACAACGGTGTGCATGGTGTAAATGGATTGTGTATTACAGGCTCAAGCATTAGTTACGTGGGTTGGGCATGGAATGAGGTGGCTCAATCGTTTAATGAATCACTCGGTAAAATATTTACCTCCGGATTATTCGATTACGAATACACGGTTACTCAAACGGATAACTTCATTGACGACCATATTATACCATTGCAAAGTCCTGAACGATTGTATGTAGCATACAGATACCGAACTGTCGGAGGCTTTGAGACTGGGTATGACGTGTCTCTGGCTCGATATAATGTCGGAATGTATTGGGATGCCGCAGGCGCATATGCGAATGTGGCAAATCAAATGGAGGATGTCGCTGGACAATTGATTCCTACAAGTGACGGTGGAGCAATTATGGTCGGATATAACTCCTATCTTGGAGCAGGAGGTGGGAACGTCTATGTACTGAAGGTTGGACCTAATGATGATTTTCCGGTGACAGATGGAGATCCAGTCGTAGATCCGATCGTTTTTGTTTCTGAAATAGCGGCAATTGAAGGCTTAACTGTCTATCCGAATCCTTCAAACGGTGTGGTCCATGTGGATTGGATTAATCAATCGATCGATAGAGTTGCAGTTCTTGATGCCTTTAGTAGAGAAATATTAAGTTTTGATGAGTCTGTAGGTACAATCAATATCTCCAATTTGACCAATGGCATTTACTATCTGAACATCGATAATAATTCGATCCGAGCTGTGGTGAGAATTGTGTTGGTAAAATAATCTTTTACCATTCAAAAGCTTCCTGACTAAACCATTTACCCTGTACTCTGAGGGTTTGCTCGATCACATCTCTAACACAATGTCTTCCTCCATCGTAAGGTGATTGATAATCCGCCATTTTCTTGATCTCAACGGCAGCATCTTGAGGGCATGCAGCTACTCCGGCAACTGACATTACCTCATAATCAGGAATGTCATCTCCCATATACAGAATTTCTTCATCCATCAATTGATGACGTTCCTTGATGTCATTGTATACGTTGATCTTTATGTTGCTGGACAAATGCACTTCTTTAGCGCCAAGACCAAGAAGTCGTTCTTTAACATCCGCTGAATTCCCGCCGGTAACAATGAAAATGTTGTATCCCATTTTCGTTGCATATTGCAGTGCATACCCGTCACGAGCGTTAAGTGTTCGTATTACCTCATTCTGAAAAAGCATGACGTCTCCATTGGTCAGGACTCCGTCAACATCGAACATGAAGGTGGTGATCTTGTTTAGTTTTTCTTTATAACTGATCATGATAAGTACTTAATATGCTACTACTGAATGCGTCATAAATCTCTTTTGTATGACCCGAAAGCTTTGTGGAATGTTCTTCGATTACTTTTTTATCACCTCTTCTTGCCGGACCAGTTTGTGCCTGATAAGGGTCAAGGTCAAATGCCTTTTCAATGGTCTCAAGGATCAAAGGTTTGAGCAGAGACAAGTCAAGCTCATTTTTTCTAAGCTCCTCCTGACTTAAATAGATGAGATGATTAATGAAATTATTGACCATTACAGCACTGACGTGATAGTGAGATCTGTTTTCAGAATTTACTTCAAATACTTTTTTGCTGATCATTGTCCCCAAGCATTTAAGTGATTCTAGGAGCTCCTTGGAGTCCGCTTCAACAAGGATGGGAACTTCCGAAAAGTCGATCTCTCTTGTCTTGCTCATGGTCTGAAGTGGATAAAAGACTCCTTTTGATCCAGAGTTTTTCAGTGCTGACAACGGTTTGCTGCCCGAACAATGAATAACAGGAATTTTTACAGAAAGCGTTAAAGAGCTCGTTTCAATAGCATCATCCGATAGGCACAAGAAAATAAGGTCGCCGGTAAAATCTTCCGGATTCGTTACCTTTGCCTGCAGTTCATCCGCCAATAATAGCGCTTCCTGATGATCTCTACCCCAGACTTCAGCGATCAATAATCCTGATCGGTTTAAATTTCTCCCGATCTGAAAAGCAGCATTTCCAGTTCCGATTATCGATATCGATCGGATAGGTAACATGCTTATTTACCGTGACACTGCTTATACTTTTTACCGCTTCCACAAGGACAAGGATCGTTTCTACCGATCTTAGCATCTGCTACAACGGGTTTTTGTTTTTCGATCTGATGACCTGAGTTTGCAACGGCTTCAGCATAACCCTGACTTCCCTGGAATTGTGGGGGAGGAGTTGAACTTGATCTTCCACTGTCTGGATGACTGGTTTGTGCTTTTTCGTAATTATTCTGTTGAGTAACTTCCTTATTGGTGCTTTTGATCTCCTGTTCAACCTCTACGTTCATGTTCATCAACAATTCTGTAGCTTCGGTATTTAGTCGATTCAACATTCCCTTGAATAATTCAAATGACTCAAGTTTGTATACCAACAATGGGTCTTTCTGCTCATATTGTGCGTTGTGAACAGCTTGTCTAAGATCATCCATCTCGCGAAGGTGTTCTTTCCATTCATTGTCAATAATACTCAGAACAACGTTCTTTTCAAGTGACTTCTTGATCTCCTTTCCTTCAGTATTGTACGCAGCTTCAAGATTAATGACCATTTGCATCATACGTTTACCATCGGACAACGGTAATACAATATTCTTGTATTTATCAGACATTGTTTCATGAACGTGTTTGATCTGTGGCATCGTCATGTGAATGATCTTCTCATTCTTTCTGTCGTATTGATCTTTCATAGCATGGTATACCTTTTCAATTAAGGTATTTTGATCGATCGTTCTGAACTCATCTTCACTAACCGGTGAGTTAGTTCCAACCATTCTGATCAGGTCAAGCTCGAATTCCTCAAAATTATCCTTGGTATGAGATAACACGATTGATTCGCACATGTCGTAGAACATATTATCAATGTCAAGATCAAGCCTGTCGCCAAAAAGAGCATTCTTTCTCTTATGATAGATCGCTTTGCGCTGTGCATTCATTACATCATCGTATTCAAGAAGTCGTTTACGAATACCAAAGTTGTTTTCTTCAACTTTTTTCTGAGCGCGCTCAATTGATTTTGAAACCATACTGTGTGTAATGACTTCTCCTTCCTTAAGTCCCATTCGGTCCATAAGCTTAGCGATTCGCTCAGAACCAAACTTTCTCATCAGATCATCTTCAAGAGACACAAAGAATTGAGATGAACCTGGATCTCCCTGTCTTCCTGCACGACCTCTTAACTGTCTGTCAACTCTTCGAGAATCGTGTCTTTCAGTACCAATAATGGCTAGACCTCCTGAATTTTTAACACCTTCTCCTAATTTGATGTCGGTACCACGACCGGCCATGTTCGTAGCAATCGTTACTGCACCTGCTTTACCTGCCATGGCGACGATCTCAGCTTCTTTCTGGTGGTATTTAGCGTTCAAGACCTGATGATCAATGCCTTTCATTTTAAGCATTCTGCTCAATAGTTCAGAGATCTCTACCGTTGTTGTACCAACCAGTACTGGTCTTCCTTCCGCAACAAGCTTTTCGATTTCCTGAATTACAGCCGTATATTTTTCTCTTGCTGTTTTGTAGACAAGATCATTTTGGTCTTTTCTGATTACCTGTCTGTTCGTAGGGATCACGATCACTTCCAATTTGTAGATGTCCCAGAATTCCTTTGCCTCTGTTTCAGCAGTACCGGTCATACCGGCAAGCTTGTGGTACATACGGAAGTAGTTCTGCAGCGTAATTGTCGCATAAGTCTGAGTAGCAGCTTCAACTGTTACGTTTTCTTTTGCCTCGATCGCCTGGTGAAGTCCGTCAGAATATCTTCTTCCTTCCATAATACGACCGGTTTGTTCATCGACGATCTTAACCTTCCCGTCCATGATCACATACTCTACTTCTTTCTCAAATAGGGTATAGGCCTTTAACAATTGCGTTACACTATGGATTCTTTCGGACTTAATACTGTACTCACGAACAAGGACATCCTTTCTTGAAAGAAATTCTTCTTTTTCAAGGTTCTCCTTTTGAAGTTTTGCGATCTCAGAACCAATATCCGGCATAACGAAGAAATCTCTATCCTCTATACCAGAGATCAGGTCGATTCCTTTGTCTGTTAATTCGATCGTATTATGTTTTTCATCGATGACAAAGAATAGTTCTTTGTCGATCTTCTTCATTTGTTTTCCTTGTTCTTGCATGTAGAAGTTCTCTGTCTTTTGCAAGTGAGCACGAACGCCGGGCTCAGAAAGGTATTTAATAAGTGCTTTATTCTTCGGTAATCCTCGGTATGCTCTTAACAATGCGATTCCACCGTCTTCTAGCATTTGTTTTGGATCGGCTCCACCTTCGGCGTTACCATTGATCACCGTCAAAAGACGCTTGGCGTCAGCTAGACATTGATTCACATATTGTCTTTGAGCTGCTACAATATTCTCTACTCTTGGTTTCAATTGATGGAACTCATGTTCTTCTCCTCGTGGAGTAGGACCGGAAATGATCAAAGGAGTTCTCGCGTCATCGATCAATACTGAATCGACCTCATCGACGATCGCAAAATGATGCTTGCGCTGAACAAGATCTTCAACAGAACTTGCCATATTATCTCTCAGGTAATCGAAACCGAATTCATTGTTCGTTCCAAACGTGATGTCAGCCAAATATGCTTTTCTTCTTGAGTCTGAATTTGGTTGGTGCTTGTCAATGCAATCAACTGAAAGTCCATGGAACTGGTATAGAGGACCCATCCATTCAGAGTCACGTTTCGCCAGGTAATCGTTTACAGTTACTACGTGAACTCCTTTTCCTGAAAGCGCATTTAAGTAAACAGGTAGTGTCGCAACAAGCGTCTTTCCTTCACCCGTTTGCATTTCGGCAATATTTCCTCGATGCAAAACGGCACCACCCATTAGCTGCACATCGTAGTGAACCATGTTCCATTGAACGTCTGCGCCTGCAGCTGTCCATTTGTTATGCCAGATGGCTTTATCTTCATCGATAGTGATACCATCTTTTTTCATTGACAATTCACGGTCGAATTCTTTAGCTGTAACGGTAAGGTGGCCGTTCTCTGCCCATCTTCTTGCTGTTTCCTTTATGACAGCAAAAGCTTCTGCCATGATCTCTTCTAAAACCTCTTCGATTTTCTCATCGATCATCTTAACCAATTTGTCGATCTGATCGAAAAGCTCTTCTTTTTCATGAATTTCCGTATTAACGTCAGCAGCTTTTTTATTTAGATCAGACAGTTCTTTTTCAAGATCGCTAGTAGCCGCCTTTATTTTTCCTTGAAATGAAATGGTTTTATTTCTAAGATCGTCGTCGCTAAGTGATTTGAAAGAATTGAAAAATTCATTCGATTTATCGATGATTGGTTGATATTCTTTTCGGTCTTTGGTTGATTTGTCTCCGAACAGTTTTTTTAATAATCCAGCTACCATAGTAATGCTCAATTTGAGAAGAGCCAAAAGTAATGATTTATCCCATTAAATCTGACCTTTGATTTCGAATAATGTGGACTTCTTTTTTCATAAATTATTCCAAAGTGTTCGAACTGACAGAATGACAACTTTCTGACGTCATTATTGTCAATCAATATGTTGAAAAACGTCAAATCCAAATGTTCTTAAAGTTGGATTCTTTGGTATCTTTGCGCCATGCATGAAATGATATTGATCTTAGATTTTGGATCCCAGTACACTCAGCTAATTGCCAGACGTGTTAGGGAAATGAATGTGTATTGTGAGATACATCCTTGGAATAACTGCCCAGAGATTAAAGAAAATGTAAAGGGAGTGATTTTATCTGGAAGTCCTTTTTCCGTTAGAGATGAAGCTTCTCCGAAACCGAATCTTGACCATATTAAAGGTAAATTGCCTTTGTTGGGGGTGTGCTTTGGTGCTCAATATCTAGCGCATAACTACGGAGGTGAGGTTTTGCCTAGTACGATCAGAGAATATGGTCGTGCCAACCTTACTTATGTTGATCATGAAAACAGACTAACCAAAGGAATGACTTCTGGTTCTCAAGTTTGGATGTCTCATGGGGACACGATCAAAGTTGTTCCATCCAATTACACGATCATCGCGAGTACCCATGATGTCAATGTGGCAGGGTATGAAATAGAAGGCGAAGATACCTTTGGAATTCAGTTCCATCCGGAGGTATACCATTCACTTGAAGGAAAGGTGTTGCTGGAAAATTTTATTGTTGGAGTTTGTGGATGTAGTCAGGACTGGACGCCTGAGAGCTTCGTTGAAGAAACAGTGATGAAATTGAGAGCTCAACTTGGGCAAGATAAAGTTATTTTAGGTCTAAGTGGGGGGGTAGATTCATCGGTGGCAGCTGTGCTTTTGCATAAGGCTATTGGTAAGAATCTTCACTGTATTTTCGTTGATAATGGGCTTCTTCGTAAGAATGAATTTAGTTCAGTACTTGAATCATATCAGGGAATGGGTCTTAATGTCAAAGGAGTTGATGCTTCTCAGAAGTTTTATTCTGCTTTGGAGGGATTAACTGATCCTGAATTGAAGAGAAAAGCAATCGGAAAAGTCTTTATTGATGTGTTTGACGAGGAGTCAAAATTGGTTGAAGATGCGAAATGGCTGGGACAGGGAACGATCTATCCCGATGTGATCGAATCTGTTTCTGCAACTGGTGGTCCATCTCAAACCATCAAGTCACATCACAATGTTGGTGGGCTTCCTGATTATATGAAGTTAAAGGTGGTGGAGCCGCTTCGTTTATTGTTTAAAGATGAAGTTAGAAGGATTGGCCGCTCAATTGATATTGATGAAAAGATTTTAGGTCGTCATCCATTCCCTGGACCTGGTCTGGGTATTCGTATCCTTGGAGATGTGACTGCTGAAAAAGTAAGGATCCTTCAAGAGGTTGATGCAATCTTTATTGAAGGATTGAAAGAAGACGGATTGTACAATGATGTTTGGCAGGCTGGGGCAATCTTTTTGCCTATTCAGTCAGTGGGTGTGATGGGTGACGAAAGAACCTATGAAAATGCAGTAGCCTTGAGAGCTGTTACTTCAACAGATGGTATGACAGCAGATTGGTGTCATTTACCGTATGAATTCCTGGCTAAAATCTCGAACAGGATCATTAATCAAGTTAAGGGTATAAATAGAGTGACCTATGATATCAGCTCTAAACCACCTGCAACAATAGAATGGGAATAATGGCATTATCATTGCAAATTACCAACCAAAGAAATAGCAAATGAGATATATCGTATTGTTCTTGATCCTTGTCCCTTTTTTAGGATTTTCTCAGCCAGGACAAGCGCCTTTAGAGTTAAAGGAAGGTGTTAAATATTATGTTCATACTGTTGAAGCAGGAAATACACTATTTGGTCTTCAGAGAACCTATGGAACCACTGTTGAGCAGATTGTTGCGGATAATCAAGGAGTAGAAAAGGGCCTTGTGGTTGGACAAAAAGTATATATTCGAGTTGCACTTGTAACTGTTGAACATGTAGTTCAAAAAAAGGAAACGATCTATGCTATATCCAGAAAATATGGTGTTTCTGTAAATGATATTTTAACGGCTAATCCAGGTTTAGAAGAGAATATTCAGGTAGGGCAGATGATTAGAATTCCAGGGGTAGATAAATCCATGGCGAATGGGACGGGCGTGACCGATGTGGTTGAGGAGAAGCCGGTTGAAAATGCCGAGGTACAACCTGTGGTGATTTCGTTTGAAGATTCGATCATTGAGCATAAAGTGTTGGATCAAGAAACTCTCTATAGTATTTCAAAACGCTTTATGGTTCCTATAGAGGAATTGCAAAAAGTAAATGGTATGAAATCTTCGAAGATCAAACCCGGCGATATCTTGAAAATCCCTGTTAAGAAAGAGTCAATTGAAAAGATCGAGATTCGGGAGGTGCCTCAAGTATCAAATCGGAAAGTCGATTCTACCTTATTGTTTCCTGCAAAATCAAACTACAAAGTCGCATTGTTATTGCCTTTGAACCTTGAAAAAGGGCCTTCAGATTATGTCGGTTCGCTAGCTACTGATTTTTACATGGGAGCACAATTAGCATTGGATTCTCTGGAGAAAAAAGGTCTCAAGGCAGAAGTGTTTGTGTACGATACAAAAAACGACACCATTTCCTTAAAGAAAACACTTTCAAAACCAGAGTTTAATGACATGGATATTGTTATTGGGCCATTGTTTTCTGAGAATTCTGAATACGTAGGGAAATGGTGCAAGGAAAGAGGGGTAAGGATGATTTGCCCAGTGGCGGCTAGCCCTACCATGCTGAGAGATAATCCTTATATCTATCACGCTGTCCCGTCAGATCTTACATTAATGAAAGGTTTGGCAGAATATATTTTAAAGAATCATTCCAAAGAACAGATTTTATTGGTTAAACCTAAAAATGAAAAGGACAGAGTGTTATACGATGCCTTTAGGTCGGCATACATGGCTTTACCTGTAAATGGTTCCAGACCGAAACTTGTTGATTTAAATCCGCAGGATGTAATTACCTACGTAAAAAGAGGTTTGAATACGGTGGTCGTTTATCCCGCTACAGATAAAGCTTCAATTATGAGTTTTCATAATGATTTCAACGTTGAGATTGCAAAGTATAGTGCTACCTCTTTCTGGGTTTACGGTACTAAGGAGTGGTTGAATTATGATGAAGTTTCGGTGTATAATTCCCGATATTCTTTTGGTTATTCTTCGCCTAATGATTTTCAATATACTTATCCAGAAGTGATTTCCTTGCACCGGAAGTTTAGAAGTGAATTTAAGGGGGATATGTCAAAAATGGCTGTTCAGGGATTTGATGTAATCAATTACTTCTTGGGATTGATGGTTTTAGGAATAGACATTGAAAAGCAAGTAATGAATGAATATTCAATAGATCAATTAGGAGCAGGTAATGGTTACGAAAACACCAATGCATGTATTCTCGTTATCGAAAATGGTGAATTCAAAAAGATGAACGATTAGAATGGATCAAAGAATCGCTGAGAAATTCAGATCATTACAGGATCACATTTGTTCAGAACTGGAAAAGCTAGACGGGAAATCTAAGTTTCAAGAGGATATTTGGGTAAGAGAAGAAGGAGGAGGGGGCAGGACTCGAACCCTTGCAAATGGCAATGTCATTCAAAAAGGCGGGGTCGCTTTTTCAGAAGTGTTTGGACCTGTCACTGAATTGATGGCCAAACAATTAAATTTATCTGGCACATCATTTTATGCAACCGGCGTTTCAATAGTTCTTCACCCTGAAAATCCTTTTTATCCGATCATTCATATGAATGTGAGGTATTTTGAAATGGATACTGGGGTATTCTGGTTTGGAGGTGGTATTGACCTTACCCCACATTATATTGTTCCTGAACATGCAGGAATCTTTCACAGATCACTCAAGGAGGTTTGTGATAAGTATAATGATTCATTTTATCCTAAATTTAAAAATTGGGCAGATGATTACTTCTACTTGCCTCATCGTGATGAAACTAGAGGTGTTGGAGGCATATTCTATGATCATTTAACAGATGAAAGTGGACTTTCAAAAGATCAGCTTATCGAGTTTGCTCTCGACTTAGGCAGGTTATTTCCTAAAGTCTATAGTGAGCAAGTAAAATTGAATCGTAACAAGTCGTTCAATGATGACAACATCTCATGGAGAAATCATCGAAGAGGAAGATATGTTGAGTTCAATTTGGTACATGATAGAGGGACCAAGTTTGGTCTTCTAAGCGGTGGCAGGACAGAGTCTATCCTTCTTAGTATGCCTCCTCAAGCTGAATGGACGTATTGCCATCAACCTGAAAAAGATTCAGCAGAGGAGAAAACTTTGAATCACTTAGAGAAAAATATAGATTGGGTGAATTGTTAAATAAATAACAATTGATCTAAC
>CALCCB010000018.1 GCA_937899625.1 uncultured Bacteroidota bacterium | reverse complement strand
CCATTCGGCAATGCGAAGATTAAAACCCGGATAATCGATTAAGACCAAAAGATCAGGTTTGAATTCCAGGATATTGTTTTTGCAAAAATCGATGTTTTTGAGGATCGTTCTCAAGTTGAACAAGACCTCAATGAACCCCATAAAAGCTAGGTCTCTGATGTGCTTCACTGGTGGACCACACTCCAAAGCCATTTTATCTCCTCCCCAGCATCGAAATTGCAGATCTGAGGATTCTTCTTTGAGTGCTTTGATCAGATTACTACCGTGCAGATCTCCGGAAGCTTCTCCTGCTATTATGTAGATCTTTTTTGGCATCTACAGGATGAAATTGACATAGATGACATAAGGAAGGAACAAAATCGATCCAAGAATAACACCCATTGCCATTCCCCATTTTTCTCGATTTAAAAAATAATAAAACCAGATCAAATTCGATATGATCGCAATTGAGATAATTTTACTTCTCACGACTGGATCGATTGTGAATTTATACCACAACTGCGAAAAATAAAAATTCTCTAGCCACGACAAAACGAGAATTACAATTGGGATAAAAATCAGAGGTGATGCTATTCCGATGATCAACCCCAAAGTGTGTTGCTTACTCCAGTTCCTAAGGTTCATTTCTCCCAGGTTTTAAAAAAGTTCATTGTTTTATAACAGGTCATATCAAATTGTGTCGGTACGACACTTGCGTATCCTTGTCTCATTGCGAGAAGATCTGAATCCTCACTTTTATCATGATCAGTGAATTCACCAGTAAGCCAGTAATAAGGTTTATTGAACTGATCCAAGCGCTTATCAAAACGATCTTCCCAGAACCCATAGGCTTGTTTACAGACTTTGATACCTTTCAATTCTTCAGGAGTACCTTTAGGCACATTTACATTCAGACAAACGTGCTCCGGGTAATCTCCCTTCAATGCATTAGCAATTAATTCCTTTGCTACCATTTGGGTTGCTCTGAAATCTGCATCAGCATGAAAATCAGCCAATGAAAATCCTATTGAAGGAATATTTTCCATCGCACCTTCAACCGCAGCTGACATGGTTCCTGAATAAAGGATGTTTGTTGATGTGTTTTCACCATGATTAATTCCGGATAAAAGCAAATCAGGCTTTCTGTTCAAAACTTCATAGATCGCCAATTTGACACAATCAACTGGTGTACCAGTACAGGTATAGGCATCCAAGCCTTCAAAAAGAATACTTTTATCGAGTCTTAGAGGATGATTCACCGTGATCGCATGTCCC
Source organism: uncultured Bacteroidota bacterium (assembly GCA_937899625.1). GTDB lineage: Bacteria > Bacteroidota > Bacteroidia > Flavobacteriales_D > Crocinitomicaceae > M0103. The sequence goes on along the minus strand of CALCCB010000018.1, from coordinate 25,776 downwards.
ATACCGGATTGAGGTTTATCCGGAGCCAGCACCAATACATCCCCAAAAGATTTAGCGACTTCCACCAGTGACCTGATCCCTTTTGATGAGATCCCATCATCATTGGTTACTAATATTAGCGGTTTTGTAATCATCGTTTACCTTTCATCAATTCCGGATTCTACGAAAGTAACCATATTCGGATGAATCAATGAGAAAGGACACCCACAAATTCAACATCTTTTTTTGTCCAAACACTATTTTAATTACATTTGAAGTAGATAATCTTGAATGACTTCTAAAGAATTTTACGACGAAATTATCCGCATTACTGAACAGAATTTAAAAGCTGTTTCTGAACAAGTAATTTCGTTGACAGAACATCAAAAAAACTGGCGTAAAGACAGTGAATCATGGAGCATCAATGAGATTTTTTCTCATTTGAATGAATATGCGTCTTATTATCATGATGCTATTCGAAAGCGAATAGAAAAGACCCGATTCAGAGAGCCAAAAGAAACTTTTATTTCTTCTCCCCTTGGTCGATCGGCATGGAAATCTATGAGGCTTGGAAACGCGCGAAATATCAAACGTAAATTCAAGTCTCCAAAAGGAGCTAACCCAAGATTACATCCTGAGTTGGTCAGTGAAACAGCAGGTGAAAACTTTCTTTCGAGGCAAAATGAATTATTGAAGATCATTCAAGATTCAAGATCAATAAACATCCGAAAGGCAAAAGTAGCTGTCTCACTTTCTAAATTCATTCGACTTAGAATTGGCGACGCATTTTTGTTTGTTATCTATCACAACGAACGACACGTTCAACAGATCCTGAACATAATTGCGCATCCAAAATTCCCGAACTCTTAATGAAGAATGCCTATTGCATAGTTAGTATTTCACCGGTTCGTGCTGAGGCATCTGATCGCGCTGAGATGGTTACCCAACTTCTTTTTGGAGAATTAGTTCAAATAGAAGAAATGCAAAGCCCATGGTGTCGTATCGTTACGATGACTGACAATTATGAGGGATATTGTGATATCAAGCATTTACATTTCCTGACTCAAAAAGAGGTGAACAGATGGATGGACGGGCTGAATATACTATCATCGATAACCACCGATCTTCAAACTCCTTGGGGAATGCAACGCATTTTCAGGGGGTCATTTGTACCGTTCGACCTATCAAATGAATTCAATATCGGTCAGGATAAATTTCAGATCATAAGGACCATTTCAGAGAATTCCACGAAAGACCCAGTTCTGTTGGCCAAAGAATACTTGAACACACCTTATTTATGGGGAGGAAAATCTCCATTTGGCATTGATTGTTCGGGTTTAACTCAAATTGTCTATCGTTTGATCGATATCAATCTACCAAGGGACGCATCACAACAGGTTGATTACGGAACTGACGTTCAATTCGAAGATCTTGAGAACGGAGACGTTGCCTTCTTTCAAAATCAGGTAGGCAAGGTTATTCACGTTGGTATTTGTGATGGAGAAGGCTCTATTATTCATGCCAGTGGATGGGTAAGGATCGATGCTTTGACAAAAAATGGAATCGTGCATTCAGATACAGGAGTTCAAACTCATGAACTTTGTGCGATTCGAAGGATGTAAGCCTACTCCCTTCGGGAAATTATTTCGATATTTGCCTCAAATAAAATTACATGAAGATCCTAATCACCGGAGGCGCTGGTTTCATCGGCAGTAATCTTGCTAAAAGACTTGTCAGCGAAGGTCATGAAGTTACAGTCCTGGATTCACTACTTAGGGGTAATAAACTCGACAAAGAAACATATTCAAAAGTTAATTTCATTAAAGGAGATGTTAGAGACCAGGATCTGATCATCAAAGCCAGCAAAGGATGTGATCTGATTTTTCATTTTGCAGCAGTTCTTGGAGTAGATATTGTGGCTGATAATCCTGTTGAGACAATGGATGTTGAGGTCATTGGAACTCGTAATGTTGTAGAAGCCGCAGAGTTGAATAATGTAAAAAAGATCATGTACGCTTCCACAAGTGGAATTTACGGACACTCTGCTTTCGAAACTACACTATCTGAAGAAGTCCTGGTTGATCCTAGAACATCGTATGCCATGGCAAAAAGATACAATGAGATCTATTTAGCTTCACATCATGAAGAAAAAGGTGTGAATGTGATCTCACTTCGTTTCTTCAATGTCTATGGTGGAAATCAAGATAATCGCATGGTTGTTCCTCGTTTTTTCGAACAAGCCATTGCGAACGAATCCATCACCGTATTTGGATCAGGAAATCAGACAAGAGATTTTACATATATCGATGACACAGTTGAAGCCTGTGTAAGGTTAATGAATATCAATGGTAGTCATATTGTAAATATTGCCAACGAAGAAGAATGGAGAATCGAAGATCTTGCTTTGAAGATCAAGAAAGTGACGGATTCAAGTTCAGATATCATTTATCTTGAGGCTCCGAAAAAGAGATACGATTACGAAGTAGAGCGACGAGTAGGAAGCTCTGACAAGTTATTAGCCCTTACGGGGTATAAGCCAGATACTGACCTTGAAACAGGTTTGGGTCTGATCTACAAAATCAATTATTCCAAATAAATAGCAATGATGAGAGACCAGGAGATCTTCGCTTTGATCGAAGAAGAAAAGCACCGCCAGTTACATGGTGTAGAATTGATCGCTTCTGAAAACTTTGTCAGCGATGAAGTTATGCAGGCAATGGGAAGTGTATTGACGAACAAATACGCTGAAGGATTACCGGGAAAAAGATACTACGGTGGTTGTGAAGTGGTCGATAAGGTTGAACAACTTGCCATAGACCGCTTATGCAAACTTTTTGGAGCTACATGGGCTAATGTACAACCACATTCAGGAGCACAGGCTAATGCCGCTGTATTCCTTGCTTGCTTGCAGCCAGGAGATAAGATCCTTGGTTTCGACTTGTCACATGGTGGGCACCTTACCCATGGTTCACCGGTTAACTTTTCGGGAAAATTGTACAAACCATTCTTTTACGGCGTAAACAAGGAAACTGGGAGAGTGGATTACGACATGATGGAGGAAGTTGCACTTCGCGAAAAACCAAAAATGATCGTATGTGGGGCTTCTGCGTACAGCAGAGACTGGGACTATGCGCGAATCAGAAAAGTTGCTGATCAGATTGGTGCTTTGGTTCTGGCAGACATCTCCCATCCGGCGGGATTGATTGCTGCAGGATTATTAAATGATCCACTTGAATATTGTCACATCATTACTACGACTACACACAAGACACTTCGAGGACCAAGAGGTGGTGTGATCATGCTTCGTCATAACTTTGACAATCCATTTGGATTGCGTTGGAACAATGGTAATTTGAAATCAATTGCTGCACTGCTTGACGCGGCTGTTTTCCCTGGAATTCAAGGTGGACCGCTTGAGCATGTTATTGCTGCCAAAGCTGTGGCTTTCGGAGAAGCATTGACAGACAATTATAAAGATTACATGAAACGCGTTCAGCAGAATGCAGCGGTGATGGCTGATGAATTCGTCAAAAAAGGATATCATATTATTTCGGGTGGAACGGATAATCACTCTATGCTCATTGATCTTCGTTCGAAGGGAGTTACCGGAAAAGATGCTGAGAATGCATTGGTAAGAGCTGATATCACTGTCAACAAGAACATGGTACCTTTTGATACTGAATCTCCTTTTGTTACATCAGGAATCAGAGTTGGAACTCCGGCGATAACCTCGAGAGGAGTTCTTTCAAGTGAGATCCCACAAATTGTTGACTTAATGGATAAGGTTCTTACCAATTACACGGATGAAGATGTTATTTCTTCGGTAAGAGCTGACGTTAATGTACTAATGGGTAAACGTCCTTTATTCCAATGGTAATTTGAGATTTATTCAATATTTTTAAGGCAAGTGTTAACTTGCCTTTTTTTATGAAATTTAAATCCAGAGTAGATTGGTTCTTTAAATCAGCGATTGCCTTGATCCTGATAAGTTTTATCGCCGGATTCATACAAATGAAGGTGGATAATGAATCTACCTCTTCATTGGTTTTGTTTTCGATCGTCATGGGGGTGGTCATGTTGTTCCTTTTCTCTTTGATCCCAACGACCTATTATGACATAAAAGAAGATCAATTGTTATGCAAAACGTTATTCTTCAATAAAAAGCTTACTATCGATTCTATTCGTAAAATCGACGTTGGAAATTCACTTTATGCCGGAATGAAAATGTCGCTTGCATTAAAGGGAATCATCATCCACTTCAACAAATATGACGAGATCTACATTTCCCCTGAAAATCAGGAGGAATTCGTTCAGCATCTGGTAAAGATCAATCCTCAGATAGAAATAATAGGAAATAAAAAAAGCGCCTAAGCGCTTTGAATATTATAGATCATCTGGTAATGCGATCTCTTTGAATGACTTTTGCTTTGGTTTCAACTTGTCAATGAAGATCACTTTTAATTTTTCTCCATCTGAAGTATAGATCATATCCGAAATTCCATTTGAAATACCAGGCAATTGCTTTTTATCATTGTAGAACTTCTTCTCGAATGGCTCATAGGTATCGTCATCATATTGTAAAAGGATCGAAACGATCTGACCATTCTCTACTCTAGCCTTTCCACTGACACAAGTTGAACTACCGTCTTTTTCAAAAAAGCTCACGATCACGTTTCTGTGCATATCATCTCCGACACCGTATGATCCTCTTTTTGCAAAAGCATCTTCTATTCGCTTATAACAATCATTCTGTGCAGATACCGTAAGTGTAAGGAAAAGTGCAGATAGTACAAGTAAGGTTCTTTTCATATTCTGTTGTTGTTATGGGTTCTAAAAGCCCTGGTTTTCAAATATAACAAGTTTAGGTGAATATTGTCTGAGCATTTTTTAATTTTGACAAAATTCACAACGCCGTCCATGAAACAAATAGCAGACCACTTTTCGGAAGCATTAGAAATTTTGCAAAAATTTAACAACCCTGAAAATTTTTCTCGTATAAAAACGGCGGGGGACATAATGGTTACATCCCTAAAAAACAAAGGGAAAATTATCAGTTGTGGTAATGGGGGATCGATGTGTGATGCCATGCACTTTGCCGAAGAACTTACGGGAAGATACAGAGGCGATCGTCCTGCGATCCCTGCAATTTCTATATCGGATCCAAGCCACATCTCTTGTGTAGGTAACGATTATGGCTTCGATCATATCTTCTCAAGATATCTGGAAGCGGTCGGCAATTCAGGCGATGTACTTCTTGCTATTTCAACCTCAGGAAATTCGAAGAATGTCATTAATGCAATTGAAGTCGCCAAATCTAAAGGAATGAAGATCGTCGCATTGACAGGAAAGGATGGTGGAAAAATTGCATCAATGGTTGATGTAGAAATTAGAGCCCCTCATTCAACTTATGCAGACAGAGCTCAGGAAATTCACATCAAGGTGATCCATTCACTGATCGACCATATCGAATCTAATCTTTGATCTTCTGTTCGTAGATCAGGAACTTAAAGTCATCCAGGTAAAAATCAGCCTCTGACCTTTTCCAGAAATCAAATTTGAATTCGTCCGATATATCTCGTATCGAGGGAGTAAGGAAGTACAAGGTTGTATCGTTCCATTCTGGGCTGAACCCTAATCTGGCATCCCGATATCCGTAAGCTCCTTCTTTTCTGTTCATCATCGTCCCAAGAATAACTGGTTCCTCCCCAAGATTTCTATACCTGAACTTCAGTCCTACCCAAATATGATCTCGATCAGTAAGTTCAGAATATTTAAACCGATTTGAATACGGGAATTCATCTTGTCCTTTTGAAATCAAACAAGTGGAATCCTCTTTTGAGAAATTATCTTTAAAGAAAGTCTGTACCTCATAATTTTCCTGATCATTAAAAACGTCAACTCCTGTAAATGATCTCTGAACAAGAAGCAGATCGAGGTCCTCCTCAGAAACCGAAGTTTTCATGAATGTAGCCCAATAATATTCTTTTGTTGTTCGATAAGGATCTAGAATATAATTCCTGAGCTGCCACCATTGAAACTGATTCAGAACCAAAAACATCACCAATGGTACAGCTGCGAACGAGCGCAAAACTATTGACTTACCTACTATGATTTCAAGGATATAGCCCATAGGAATAAGTAGAAGAGGATAGTAAGTGATCAATGGACGATTCGAGAATCCGGCACCATACCACCATTCAGACCAACTGCTAATAATGTAAAAACACACTAAAAAAGTTACCGTGACTGGCCAAAACCATTTTCGATCTTTTTTATATAATGTGACAAATCCAAGTATTGCAAAAAGCATGACTGGAGTGTAGATCAACCAGCCTTTTCTATAGCTAAATAAGCTATCCCAAATATGAGGTGAGAGAATATCAAGTCCAACTCCCGGATTGATATATGAATCATACAAGAAAGAACCAGTTTTTAGTTTCCAGTATATTATCTGGGGTAACCCGATAATTACCATGATCGACAATGCAATTAGGAATTGCTTGTAATGAACTTTGATCATTGTAATCTTATCACGCAAAGATGGTCGGTCATGAACTCCATACAATATCGGGAACAAGGCAAACAGGATCTCACTGGGTTTAATAAGGGCCATTAATCCAATCGGTAGAATAATTCCAATCAAGTATTTTAATTTTTGGTCCTCGTGCCAACGGATCGTGCACCAAACTGCAATGCACACCATTGTGAACAACACATTGACAGTTTCCAGATTTTTCAAAGTCATGTGATGGGAATAATTTGTTCCTATCACCAATATGATCAACAGAAAAGAGGTCGTCAGATCACTAAAATGTCTTAAAAGTATTTTCCGAAGAAAGATAAGTCCGATGATGGTGATCAGAATCATCCCTCCAATTACTGAATAAATGTAGGGCTCAGAAAATCCATCCATTGGATAACCTCCGACAGCTGCAATAGCGTGTCCAATCAAAAAGAAGATCAGATACACCATGGACATCCCCAGAAAAAAGAAATACATCGGTTTACCGTCAGGTGTTCTAGATATCTGATAAAGCGTATCTGTCAGTTGTTTTTCATTATTGACATTTTCCACCCAACTTATGTCATTCAACATTGGATCTTCATGCACAAAAGTGGCAGGTAAAGGAAGATAGTATCCAAAAACATCCCAGGAAAACTCCTTTTCATCGATGTGACTCATCCGAAAAAGCACGATGACAGTACATAGTGCGATCAAGATCCAGGACGAATTGAAATATCTTTTCATTAGGGTCTAAAAATAATACAAAAACTTAGCATGCTAAAAGAACAAACTGTCATCTGAAATTGTGAATAAATGACTCATATGCCCTGTTAATGACTCATTCAATGTGTATAAAAACCCGCGATAACTTGAAAATATTTGACTAATTTTGTTCTTTAAGAAGCCGGATGTCGAATCAGGACTTGCAACAAACAGTAAAAAACATTTTCTCTGCCTATCTTGAGCAGAACGGTCACCGAAAAACTCCGGAACGTTACGCCATACTAGCAGAAATATATAACTATCAGGGACATTTTGATATCGAATCGCTGTATATCAAAATGAAGAACCAGAATTACAGGGTTTCCCGGGCTACACTTTACAACACCATTGAACTTTTATTGGCTTGCAATCTTGTTAGAAAACATCAATTCGGAAAAAACATTGCTCAATTTGAAAAATCTCACGGATCAAAACAACACGACCATGTGATCTGTACTGATACTGGAGAGGTAATTGAGTTCTGTGACCCAAGGATTCAGCACATCAAAGCAACCATTGAAGAAGTTTTTGGAGTACACATCCAGCATCATTCTCTGTACTTCTATGGAGTGCGTAACGAAAATCAGGGAGAAGAGAAATGAATTTAAAGATCAACAGTGAAAAGCACGGGAAAGTGCAGGTTGTTTCATTTTCAGGAAAGATCCTTTCGGATTCTGACCTTGAGAAACTAAATGAGCCCGGATTGATCGAATCTTCAAACATTGTGTTCGATCTGAGTGAATTAACTCATATCAATTCGAGTGGAATCAATTTTATTGTGAAGAACCTCACAAGAAGCCGAATTGAAAATGGAGAACTTATTCTTTGTGGATTAAAGGGAAATGTCCAGAAAATATTCGAGCTGTCAAAGGTGAATAGCCTATTCAGCATTTTCGACTCAAAAAATGAATCAATCAACTATTTCAGTAAATAATGAAAGTAGACGTATTATTAGGATTACAATGGGGTGACGAAGGAAAAGGAAAGATCGTAGATGTTCTTACCCCTCAATACGATATCATTGCTCGTTTCCAGGGTGGACCGAATGCAGGTCACACACTCGAATTCGAAGGCATCAAGCATGTTCTTCACACAATTCCTTCCGGAATTTTTCGTGAGGGTGTTATTAACCTTGTAGGAAATGGTGTAGTTATCGATCCTGTAATATTTCAGAAAGAGCTAGAAAAGCTGGCTCCTTTCAAAATTGACATTAAAAGCAGATTGCTGATTTCCAAAAAGGCACATTTGATCCTTCCTACTCACCGTTTGTTGGATGCAGCATCAGAAAATGCGAAAGGAAAAAACAAGATCGGGTCTACACTGAAGGGAATCGGACCTACTTACATGGATAAAACAGGAAGAAACGGTCTACGAGTTGGTGACATCTTCTCTCCAAACTTCAAGGAAAAATATGATTCACTTGTAGAAAAACATGTTGGTATCTTGAAGCATTACGAAGGGTTTGAATACAACCTGGTAGAATTGGAAGGTCCTTGGATGGAGGGAATTGAAACACTTCGTCAACTTCCTGCAGTGGACAGTGAGCACTATTTAAATGCGGCGATCAAATCTGGAAAAAAAATCCTAGCTGAAGGAGCTCAAGGAACCATGCTGGACATTGATTTTGGAACATATCCTTTTGTCACCTCATCGAATACGGTGACTGCAGGAACTTGTACAGGTTTGGGAGTTGCTCCAAATAAAATTGGTAAAGTGATCGGTATTTTCAAAGCGTATTGTACCAGAGTTGGTAGCGGTCCATTCCCTACTGAATTGAATGATGAGGTCGGAGAATTGATCCGAAAAGAAGGACACGAATTTGGAGCTACGACAGGAAGACCTCGTCGTTGTGGATGGATTGATATACCACAGCTGAAATATGCGATCATGATCAATGGTGTCACTGAACTTTCGATGATGAAAGCCGATGTACTGGGTTGTTTTGAGAGTATCAAAGCATGTACACACTACATCATCAATGGAGAAAAAGTGGATTATTTTCCATTCGATATAAACGATACTGAGGTTACTCCCGTTTATGAAGAACTTCCAGGATGGAACTGCGATCTTACTCAGCTTACTGAATTGGATCAGGCACCGAAGTCATTGACAGACTATGTGAAATATCTGGAACAAAAATTGGAAGTGCCGATCACTGTAGTTTCAGTTGGACCGGATAGAAAACAAACACTAACGAAAGAAGTACCTCAGGTAATTTGATCTATAGAAAATTCCATATCGTAAAACTTGCGCTTATTGTTTTAAGCGCATTTTTTTTGAATCCAGACAAGGGTTTCTCTCAGGGTTCGATATTGGAATTAATGCCAGGTTCTGAAAAATTAGGCTATAGCGAAAAGACCGGGGCCCATCGTTTGGTTGGTACAGTAAACTTTAAGTATCAGGGGAACACGATGTATTGTGATTCAGCGCATTACTTTGATAAGACTCAGATCGTTAAAGCATACGGCAATGTCCATATTACAAAAGATGACATCAATCTCTACTGTGATTCATTGCATTACAATGGAAAACTAAAAAGAGCAAAGCTTTGGGGGCATGTACGCGTGAGAGATCTTGAATACAAACTCACTACAGATACGCTCGAATATGATGCAAAAAAAGGCCTTGGAATCTATCGTCATGGAGGAAGGATCGAGAGTATCACCTCATCAGAGGTTCTGACCAGTAGGACAGGCTATTTTTATCCTGAAACCAGAAGTTTTACTGTCGGTGGAAAAGTAAAGTACACCAATGATCAGGTGACCATGACCACCGATACTCTTCGCTACAGTTATCAGGAGCAAAAGACTTATTTCTATGGTCCGACAAGGATCAAAAAAGATACTGTTTTGATCGAATGCGAAAGGGGTTGGTTCAATGTAAATACAGAAGAATCCTTCATTCATAAAAATGCAAAAGTGACGAATGGACCTGAGATCATATCTGCTGACACTTTACATTACATTTCACAAGAAGGAATAACAAAAGCCTTTGGAAATGTTTGTTACACAGATACGACTGAAGGAAATACCTTTTATGGTCAGAAAGGATATAGTGCCGAAAAGGACCATTATTTCAGAATAAATGAAAGCGCTGCGGCACGTAGAATCTCGAAAAAGGACACCACCTATGTTTTAGCCGACACACTGGAAATCTTCGGCGATACCACAGGGAATGTCAACCTGATCAAGGGGTATCATAACGTCTCTATTTTCAATGGTCCAACAACCGCGACATGTGATAGTCTCCTTTTTAACGGTACGGCTGATGTTTTTCACTTGTTCGATCAACCGATGGTTTGGCATGAAAACGCTCAGCTCTCAGGAGATTCTTTGACCCTTTATTTCACGGATACTATTTTGGACAGGATCCATATCCGAAACAATGCATTAACGATTATGGAAGTAGACTCTGGTCTGTATTATAATCAGATCGGTGGAAAAGAACTTTTCGCTTATTTCGATGATCAAAATGACCTCTACAGAGCTGACGTATCAGGGAATGCTTCCACAATCTTTTATCCACTAAAAGAGGAGAAGGAGGATTCTTCTCTGATCGTTAAGCGCATCGGAATGAATCGACTTTACTCTAGTGATCTAAGATTCTATGTGGATAGTGGAGAAATTTCGGGTATCACCTATTTCGATCATCCAGATGGAGTATTCTACCCTATGGATCAGATCAATGAAAAGGAATGCCTTTTAAAAGGATTTAACTGGTTGCCGGGCCTGAAACCAAAAGAAATCTTACTTGAAAAGTATCGTTGATCAGTGGATCAGTTCCTCATCTGTGTCCCAACGAGAAACACTCTTCACCCCTTCTACCTGTTCAAATTTGCGCATTAACTGCTCTAGATGCTCAGTATCATAAACAAGTACCTTGATCTTCCCTTCAAATATTCCATCGTCTGTTTCGAAGGAAATAGATTTCATATTGACATTATGCTGATTGGAGATGATCTCTGTTAGCTTATTCACTAATCCTAAGGTATCGATACCTGAAATGCGAATCGCTGCAATGCGCTCGATCAACTCCTGAGACTTCCATCTTGCCTTGATGCATCGATAGGCCATTTTAGACATCAGATGCTCTGCATTCGGACAATTGTAACGATGAATCTTAATTCCCTCATTGATCGTTATGAATCCAAACACTTTATCTCCTGGAAGTGGATTACAACACTTGGCCAGCTGATATTGAATATTCTTAAAATCTTCTCCAATGATGATCGTGTCGTCCTTGCTTCCTAGTTTGGTATAGATCTCCTTTTCATGTTTCTCTTTCGGAAAATTCGTTTTCTTTGGAAGCTGGAACATCCCATGTTCACTATCGATGTCTCTTAATTTTGATAACTCGATCTTTCCTTTAGCGATGCGGATATAAAGGTCCGTGGCTGAACCCAGGCCGTAATGTTTCTCTAAGAAGGAAATATTTTCAGATGCAAAACGAATATTGTATTGCTTGAATTTTCGCTCCAGAATTTCTTTTCCATCCTGTGCAATAAGTTTTTTCTCCTCGTTTAGGGAAGATTTGATCTTCTGTTTTGCACGTGCAGTTACCACAAAACGAAGCCATTCTTCATTCGGCTTCTGTTTGACAGACGTAATGATCTCCAACTGATCACCATTCTGCAGCTGATAACTTAATGGTACCAGTCGATTGTTCACCTTTGCTCCGATGCACTTGTCTCCAATATCCGTATGAATATCGTACGCAAAATCAAGAATCGTGGAACCAGTTGGTAAAACTCTAAGCTCTCCTCTTGGTGTAAAAACATAGATCTCGTCATTGAACAGGTTCAATTTGAACTCATTCACAAAATCCATTGCATTAAGATCTGGATTTTCAAGAAGTTCTCTCACCTCGGCGATCCATCGGTCAAATTTACTCTCCTCAGAGTTGGACTCTTTGTATTTGTAGTGTGCTGCAAGACCTTTTTCAGCAATCTCATCCATCCTTTTGGAACGGATCTGAACTTCTACCCATTTTCCTTGAGGTGACATTACGGTCGTGTGCAAGGATTCATAGCCATTAGCTCTAGGCGTGGAGATCCAGTCACGTAACCTGTCTGGACTAGGCTGATAAAAGTCCGTAACAATACTGTAGATTCTCCAACAGTCTGGTTTTTCAAGTTCCAAAGGTGTATCGACAATGATTCGAATTGCAAAAACGTCATATACTTCCTCAAAAGGAACATCTTTCGATGTCATTTTACGATGGATCGAAGAGATCGACTTCGTACGTGCTTTTATATCAAAAACATAGCCTTCATGCATTAATGCCTCCTTAACAGGCTGAACAAATCGTCGAATGAATCGATTTCTCGCATCCTTGGAAGACTTCAGCTTCTCTTCAATGGCACTATAGGTCTCAGGCTCACTATACATCAATGCCAGGTCCTCCAGCTCACTTTTAATAGAGTAAAGTCCAAGGCGATGCGCAAGTGGCGCATAAAGGAATTTGGTCTCTGAGGCAATCTTCAGTTGCTTGTCTGGCCTCATTGAACCAAGTGTTCTCATATTATGCAGACGATCCGCGAGTTTAACCAAAACTACTCTGAGGTCATCAGAGATCGTCAAGATCATTTTTCTAAAATTCTCAGCCTGAATAGATGCATTTTCATCAAATACCTCAGGGATCTTTGTCAATCCATCAATGATGATCCGAACTTTCTTTCCGAAAAGATCTTCAACATCCTGAAGAGTGATGTACGTATCTTCAACTGTGTCATGTAAAAGAGCACAAGCGATTGCAGTAGCTCCCAAGCCCATCTCTTCAGAACAAATTCTTGCTACTGCTATCGGATGATAGATGTAGGGTTCACCCGACTTACGACGCATATCCTTATGAGCTTCAACTGCGACGTCGAATGCCTTACGGATCATTCTCGTATCTTCCCTGTTTCGGTTCTTTACAGAACGAAGTAAACCACGAAACGCATTTAGGATCTCCTTGCGTTCCTTTTCCAGATCAATATCCGGAAATCGTGGATCTACTGTCTGACTCATCTTTATTTCTTTGCCGGTAGTACCTTAGTAGATACCTCACCAAAACCAATTCGAACTCCGTTCTTTTCGCAGAATCCTCTTATGGTTACGATATCGTTATCCATAATGAATTTACGCTCTGAGCCATCATTCATTGGAAGCGGTTTGGTTCCTTTCCAGGCTAGCTCTAGCATTGAACCATAAGAATCTTCAGTCGGTCCAGAAATAGTACCAGAACCCATTAGATCCCCACAACGAACATTACATCCATTCACCGTATGATGGGCAAGTTGCTGAGCCATATTCCAATACATGTATTTGAAGTTAGATCTACTAACAATGGTTTCGGCTGAACTATCCGGTTTGATAGCTACTTCAAGATGAATATCATATGATTTCTCACCCGTGAATTTCAAGTACTCCAGAACTTCAGGCTCCTGTTTAGGTGTTTCTGTCTTAAATGGCTGCAATGCATCCAAAGTCACGATCCAGGATGAAATACTAGATGCAAAGTTCTTCGCCAGGAACGGTCCAAGTGGAACATATTCCCATTTCTGAATATCTCTAGCTGACCAGTCATTAAACAAACACATTCCAAAAATATATTCTTCAGCTTCTTCAGTCGAGATAGAATCACCAATCGGCTTTCCGTCGAATGTAAAAAAGCCCATTTCCAACTCGAAATCCAATTGTCTTGAAGGCGCATATATGGGATCTTCATTGTCTACCGGTTTGATCTGACCTTTTGGTCGATGGATCGCTTCACCGGAAATGATGATCGAGCTTGAACGCCCATGGTATCCAACAGGAATCCAAAGCCAATTCGGAAGAAGTGCATTAGCAGGATCTCTGAACATAACCCCAACATTTGTAGCGTGTTCTTTACTGGAATAGAAATCCGTATAATCGCCAATCTGCAAAGGCATGCACATCTCAACCTGATCGATATGGATCAAAACCTGTCCAACGTGATGCTCATTCTTCTTCAGATCATCATGCGTCGCATTTAGTAATTTGGAAATCCTGTTACGCAAGTCTCTTGTAGCTTTTTTACCTTTTTTCATCATTGGATTCAAGTACTCCGAATCAAAGTCAGAAAGTTCAAAAGCCAGATTCTCTAGATATCCAAGAACAAAAAGGGTTTTCAGATCCAACACAAAATCACCAATTCTAACACCTACTCTTGGAGTTAATCCATTCGTTTTGAAGATTCCAAAAGGAAGGTTTTGTATCGGGAAATCTGACCCTTGTTTTACCTCAACCCATGATCTTAGTTCAGGATTATTGGCTGCAATATTCATTTTTCGTTTTTTTTTCGAATTAGACCTAAATTAAACATTAAAACGGAAATGCATGATGTCGCCGTCCTCTACAACATACTCTTTCCCCTCCACTTTGAACTTCCCAGCTTCTTTAACAGCAGCTTCAGAACCAAGTGTTGTGAAGTCATTGTATTTCATTACTTCAGCACGAATAAATCCTTTTTCAAAATCAGTATGGATCACACCAGCAGCTTGCGGTGCAGTCATTCCTTTTCTGATCGTCCAAGCGCGTACTTCTTTAACTCCTGCTGTAAAATATGTTTGAAGATTCAAAAGGGCATACGCAGACCTGATTAAACGGTTCACTCCTGGCTCATCCAAACCTAATTCCTCCAAGAACATCTGACGCTCCTCATATGTGTCCAATTCAGTGATATCAGCTTCGATCTTTGCTCCGATCACCAATACCTCGGCATCTTCATTTTTTACTGCCTCTTTAACAAGATCGACATATTTATTTCCTGTTTTCACAGCTGACTCCTCTACGTTACATAAATAAAGCACAGGTTTGGAAGTAATCAGCTGGAATCTACCAACAATCTCCTGCTCTTTTTCATCGAACGGAATCGAACGCACTGAATTCCCCTTTTCAAGTTCCAGTTTGATCCTTTGAGCAACTTCATTTTCCTTCACGATCTCTTTATCTCCAGATTTAAGTTGTCTGGCGATCGAAGTAATTCTTTTTTCAATCGTCTCAAGATCTTTCAACTGGAGTTCAATATCAATGATCTCTTTATCTCTAACCGGATCAACACTTCCGTCAACGTGAACGATATTACCGTCATCAAAGCATCTCAAAACATGAATGATCGCATCCGTCTCTCTGATGTTCGCAAGAAATTGATTCCCCAAACCTTCACCTTTTGAAGCCCCTTTTACCAATCCGGCAATATCCACGATTTCCATCGTTGTTGGCACCACTTTTTCCGGATTGACGATCTTCTCCAAGACCTCCAGACGGGTATCAGGAACAGAGATGGTTCCTATATTCGGTTCTATCGTACAAAACGGAAAATTTGCTGATTGTGCCTTTGCATTTGAAAGACAATTGAAAAGAGTTGATTTTCCCACATTTGGTAAACCTACAATTCCACACTTTAATGACATGCTTCGATTATTTTTGGGCAAAGATAACTATTCGTTAAGGATTAAAAAGGATTTGAAATGTTCTCATCCAATTCTTCTATCTTCGTAAAAAACACTTTATGTCTGTTTCACTTATTCTACTCCTTGTTTTAGCAGTATTAATCCTGCTAACATTGGCGATTGGATGGATTTTACCCTCAGACGTACACGTCGAGAGATCAATCTCGATCCAGGCTGAGCCAGAAACCATATTTAAACATTTAGGAGACTTTGAAATGTTTGTGATCTGGAGTCCATGGTCAGTAAAGGACCCCGCAATGAAAACCACTTTTTCAGGCGACAAATTTTCGGTCGGACATCGTTACGAGTGGAAAGGAAACAGAAAAGTTGGTGTCGGAAGCATGGAGATCAGCCATATTGAAGCTAATCGAAAGCTGAATATTGATCTTGTTTTTGGTCCAAGAGGCAACTCATTGACCTCCTTTGAATTAATACCTGAAGAAACAGGTACAAAAGTCATTTGGTCATTCGATATGGATATGGGTAGTAACCCAACATCAAAATTAATGGGAAGCATGATGGATAATTTCATTGGCAAGGATTTCTCTCTTGGATTAAACAACCTTAAAAACACGATCGAAAAATGAGACACTTTCTGTTCACCTTTTTATTGACCTCTTTCTTTTCAAGAGGACAACAAACTTCTGATAGTCTATTCATTCGATCGGTATACAATGAGGCATTGAGCCATGGAATGTCATACGAAGACCTTAGAAGTCTTTGTAAGGATGTAGGGGCTCGCCTTTCAGGAAGTGCTGAAGCGGAAATGGCTGTGGAGTGGTCTTTCCAAAAGATGAAAGAGTATGGTTTCGATAAAGTTTACAAACAAGAGATCATGGTACCTCATTGGGAAAGAGGAACTACTGAGGCGGCATGGATCACTCCAGACAAGGGGAAAATGATGAAACTGAATATTCTGGCGCTTGGTGGCTCTATCGGTACAGATGGATTGCTCAAAGGGGAGATCATCGAATTCAGTCACCTGGATGAACTTAAAAAAGCGAAAAAATCTCAGGTAGAAGGGAAAATTGTCTTCCTCAACCAGCCGATGAATGAGCAAGAGATCAACACATTCAAGGCTTACGGCGGATGTTACGCAATAAGGGGATTTGGTGCTGTCGAAGCAGCGAAACTTGGTGCAAAAGCCGTATTGATAAGATCGCTTGGATTACCGGTAGATGACCATCCACACACCGGATCGATGCATTATGAAGATAGTGTTCCGAGAATTCCTGCTGCTGCTGTTTCTACAGAAGATGCAGAAATGATCTCAGAAATATTGGCAATGAAAAAAGCGAATCTGTCATTGGAAATGGATTGCAGAAACTACGAGGATGCTCCATCCTTCAATGTTATTGCTGAGTTAACCGGAACAGAAGATTCCAATGAGATCATCACCTTTGGGGGTCATTTGGATTCATGGGACACTGGAGAAGGAGCTCACGATGATGGCGCTGGAGTAATTCATTGTTTGGAAGCACTAAGAATTCTGAAAACGCTGGGATACAAACCAAAGCATACATTACGCGTAGTTTTTTTCATGAATGAGGAAAATGGAAATATGGGTGGAAAAACCTATGCAAAGTGGTCAAAAGAAAAAGGAGAACTTCAGATCGCTGCATTAGAGAGTGATCGAGGAGGCTTCTCCCCAAGGGGATTTCAATGTGATGGAACTGAAGAACAGATAAAATTCCTGGAAAGCCTTGCATATCATTTCAAAGATTATGAGCTGCATATTTTCGAAAAGGGTTATGGAGGAGTTGATATTGGTCCGTTAAAATCAGAATTTGACGGAATTCCTTTATTTGGTTTTGCTCCAGACAGTCAGCGTTATTTCGATTTTCACCATGCTCCAAGCGATATTTTCGAAAACGTAAATAAGCGAGAACTCGAACTTGGTGCAGCAGCAATTGCCTCGATGATCTATCTTTTGGATAAAAACTTATAATCGGCAAAAGGGTTTTCAGCTTACCTTAACAGCCCTGCTATTCACTTCCGGCGTGTTAATAAGTTCACAGCTTTATCTACTTTAAAAACAGAATTTTTCCACTATTTTTGCGGCTGTAAAGTTTCTCTGCTAGGAGAATAAAAAAAGAGTATGGCGCAAGATATTTTTGAAAGAATCAAGAAAGACAGAGGTCCAATTGGGATCCATGCGAAAGAGTCGCATGGTTATTTTACATTCCCTAAATTAGAGGGAGACATTGGTCCTCACATGATATTCAGAGGAAAGAAGAGACTAAACTGGAGTTTGAACAATTATCTAGGATTAGCCAACCATCCTGAAGTTAGAAAAGCAGATACCGATGGCGCAGCACAATTTGGATTAGCAGCTCCAATGGGTGCACGTATGATGAGTGGTAACTCCAATTATCATGAACAATTAGAGAATGAACTTTCTGCATTTGTAGGAAAAGAAGATACGATACTGTGTAACTTCGGTTATCAGGCAATGGTGTCTGCCATCGACTGTTTGGTTGACCGTAGAGACGTAATCGTTTATGATGCGGAATCTCACGCATGTATCCTTGATGGAGTTCGCCTTCACATGGGAAAAAGATATGTATTCAAACACAATGATGTAGAAGATTGCGAAAAGCAGCTTCAAAGAGCCACAAAATTGGTTGAAGAAACCGGAGGTGGTATTCTTGTGATCACAGAAGGTGTTTTCGGAATGCGTGGAGATCAAGGTAAATTAAAGGAGATCGTTGATCTGAAAAAGAAGTTCAATTTCCGACTATTCGTAGATGATGCTCATGGTATCGGGACACTTGGTGCTACAGGTGCTGGTACTGGTGAAGAGCAAGGGTGTCAGGATGGCGTGGATGTTTACTTTGGAACCTTTGCTAAGTCTTTTGCTCTTGTTGGAGGATTCATTTCCAGTGAGGAACAAGTTGTAGAATATTTAAGATACAACATGCGCTCTCAGATCTTCGCGAAGGCATTGCCTCTACCATTGGTATATGGAGCCTTAAAAAGACTTGAGTTAATGAGAACTCAACCTCAATTTAAAGAAAAACTTTGGACAATCACAAATGCGCTTCAATCAGGTTTGAAAGAAGCAGGTTTCGAGATTGGACCAACAGACTCTTGTGTTACTCCGGTTTATATGAATGGTTCTATTCCAGAATCTACGAACCTGATCTTCGACCTACGTGAGAATTACAATATCTTCTGTTCTATGGTGGTCTATCCTGTTGTTCCTAAAGGAATGATCATTCTTAGATTGATTCCTACAGCGGTGCACACGATGGAAGATGTTCAGTATACAATTGAATCTTTCTCTAAGATCGTAGGAAAGCTCAAGGCAGGAGAATACATGTCAGATAAGATCGCATCCGTATAATTACGTTTATGAAAAAATAGAACAGCCCCAATCGGGGCTTTTTTATTGGACGATTATTTTTTCGCGTAACACTTGTAAGTCACCTTTTATTTCGAGGAAACACATTCCACTTTCTCCATTAATTTCGATCTCCTTTCCATTACTTATCTCCAGTCCGGATGCATTTTCCACAGAATGTATTTTCCCAGAAGAGTAATAAAGGATCAATTGATAATCCAACTTATCATCAAGCCCCTCTCCATGTACATCGAGATTCTCCATTCAAAACAGGATTTGGAAAACACGTTACTAATATGAGCGGATGGTCTATCTTACTTATGGCCAAGAATTATTCATGATTATTTTCATATATGGAAGTCAGCTTAACGTAAATATTATAGAAGAACTCATTGCTTTGATCAAATTCCACAGCATACTCATATTCTTAACTATGATCTCCGATCGATACAACATTAATTGAATGGTTCCAGTTCATACCATCAATTGAAAAGTCCAGTCTGAATCCAGCATTATTCGCTTCAGAACCAGTAAGCCATTGGACCTCTTAAGCTCTTTGATTTCTTTTAGCTGACATTCCTTTAAACTAAAGAGATAAGACCACTGGAGGACCAAATCTCGTATATCCTGTTAACGGACCATCACCTGCTTTCCACTCTTCTGTCTGACAGATGTACAATAAATTTGACGAACCTCCACCGGAACCTGGATTTATAGAACCATTATGGAAAATTTCTACAGATGAACCACAGGCGAGGTACATTTTCTTTCCTGTCGAAAAATCCATCGTACTGTATACTTGAGTTAATGTAGCAGTCGAGCACGGAGGCTTGCTATTTTCATCCAAATTAACATGACATCGATCGACACCGTTCTTCCAGCAGGAATAATGATCAGATCATCACCACCCAGTTACGAACCACATGACCAAGTAGCACGGTTTGACCAGTTAAGCGATACAACTGCATTTCAAATTGCTGCCCTAGCGACTTCATTACTTTAAAAAAGAGTGAAAACAAAATAGAAATAATGACCAGTATCTTCATAGTTTCAGGTTTTAGGGGTTTAATTAACTGACGGACTTGATACTATTGTGGCTGCCTTTTTTATGTATGCATAGGATTTCCCAAAATGGGATTTTTTATCCCGTAAAGAGAAGTGATCTTTTCTTGGGTTTAGCATTAAAACCACTGAAATGAACATTCTTCAGTCGCTATCGAATATTTAGAAATGGCACATTTTTTAGCATTTAAGGTCAAAACCATATGCCATGCTTAATAATCAAGCAAAAATCATAATCCTTGATGACGACCTTTTCTTCGGAACGCTCATCAATCGTTTTTTAACTAACCTTGGTTTTGAGAACGTAACACACTTTCTCGATGAAAGAGAATGTTTGGAAAATACGCTGAGTGATGACTATTGCATCTACATTTTAGATCAGGAATTAGAAGAATCATCCGGCTTAACCATCATGAAAGAGATTCGAAAGATCAATAAAAAGGCTATATTCATTTTTCTATCGGGTCAAGAATACTGTCACATTGCAATTAAAGCCATTAAAGAAGGGGCGATCGACTATATAGAAAAAAATAATTCCACTCTGCTCGATCTGAAAAGACTTTTAGAAAACCTGACTTCGAAGGGCTACAATGGGTTTTCGGACTACAGCAGATTAGCTGTATAACGAATTGATACAATGAATCAATGCCGTGATTTGATTCTTGTCATTGAACGAATGAATATTGATTCTCAAACATTCATCTTGCTCAGAAACAGTTGGGGAATAGATCGCTTTGACGGCAAATCCCTTCTTTCTTAAATCTTCTTGAGCCTTATGAAGTTTTCCTCTATTTCCCAGTCGCAATGCTTGAATCTGAGATTCTTTTGATGAAAACGACCCAAACTCGCTAGTTAATGAATTGAAGATTTCAATATTCTTCTTTAGCATTTTCCGTTCTACAGATAGATCCGACTTTAAGATCTTTTCCAATCGTTGCCAATTTGAAGCAGGTAAAGCTGTTGTGTATATAAATGGGCGAGAAAAATTAATCAAATAGTCTTTCAGATCTTCGCTCCCCATAACTGCTGCTCCATGTGCCCCATGTGCTTTTCCAAACGTAATGATCCTGGCAAAAATATCCTCGCTGAATTCAGCTGAAAGTCCTACTCCATTTTCACCAAAAATTCCAGCTGAATGAGCCTCATCGACAACAAGGAAAATTCTTTCATTATCACATATTTTTGTCAACTCTGATAATGGAGCAAAATCACCATGCATGGAATACAAACTTTCGACGACAACATAAATACAATCGTATGTATTGGCTGCTCTTCTCAATTTGTCATTCAGGTCATTTAGGTCATTATGTCTGAAACCAATTCCTGAAGCAAAACTCAATCGAATTCCATCACGGATACTGGCATGAATATGCTCATCATACAGGACGAGATCACCTTTTTGAGGAACAGTACTGAAAAAACCAAGATTAGCATCGTATCCTGAATTGAAGCAAAGGGAACTCTGACTACCAAAATGATCTGATAAAAATTGTTCGAATGAAACTGTAAAATCAGAATTTCCAGAGATCAATCGAGAACCTGTAGATCCGTGGTTCTTCTCTTGATTGTCAACGTTGATTTTTTTCTTTGAAAGACCTAAATAATCGTTTGACCAGAAATCAACCAAACCATCCAAACAAATAAGGGAACGAAACGTTCCCTCTTTTTTTCTTTGATTCAATTTATCCTGTAACGATCTTTTCACGAATTCACGATAATTTTTCTTGGCTCAAAACCATTTAAACGCGCTTCTCTAGAAGCTTCTTCCAATTCTTCTTTGCGCTGTGCCTCAGCCGCTTTTCTGGCTTCAATCTTTTCGTCAGGATAAGAGATCGGTTGCTCACCTTCTTTAAAAGGCGCTTTAGGGATCAATCCAAGAATTTCAAACATCTCCTTGTCCTCATTAAACTCAGGATTCGGTGTTGTCAATAATTTATCTCCAGCAAAAATAGATCCTGCTCCGGCTAGGAAACACATCGCCTGAGCTTCCATATTCATTTTCGTACGCCCTGCAGATAACCTGATTACAGATTGAGGGAATACAATTCTTGAAGTTGCTACCATTCTGATCATCTCCCATTGTTCAATAGGTTTCTGATCCTCAAGAGGCGTACCTCCAACAGCAACCAAAGCATTAATTGGAATTGATTCAGGAGGAGTTTCCATGGCCATGTACGACATCAATAATCCAATTCTATCTTCCACGGCTTCTCCCATTCCAATAATACCACCTGAACACACAGTTAAACCTGCTTTTCTAGCGTTCTCGATCGTCTCCAGTCGCTCATCATATTCTCTTGTAGATATGATATCACTGTAAAACTCCTTAGAAGAATCAAGGTTATGATTGTACGCAAACAAGCCTGCATTTTTCAAACGTTTAGCCTGGTCTTCAGACATCATTCCCAATGTCGCACAAACTTCCATACCCATGTTGTTCACTGCCTGAACCATTTCAATCACTGTATCGAAATCTCTGTTATCTCTAACTTCTCTCCAGGCAGCCCCCATGCATAATCTGCTTGATCCGTTTGATTTTGCGTTGTTGGCTTGCTCAACAACTGAATCAACCGAAAGTATTTTATGAGCCTCAACATCAGTGCTATATCTCGCTGCTTGAGGACAATACCCGCAATCTTCCGGGCAACCACCAGTTTTAATACTTAACAAAGAGGACATTTGGACCTCTCTTGGATTATGATATTTCCTGTGAATACTGGCCGCCTCAAATACCAACTCCAATAAGGGCTTGTCATACAATTCGATCAGTTGCTCTTTCGTGGAATATGTAGGATTAATCTTCATATTGGTCATTTGTCAGCAAATATACTGAATCAGGAGGACTTCACTGAAAAGATACGCATTTCATTGAAAACATTTTTAATCCTCATAGATTTAAATTAAATTGGTTAACCAGCTGATTTTCTGAAAAAATGATAGCACCTCAGATCCCTAAAAATGAAGCAGAAAGATTGAACAATCTTCGTTCATATTGTTTGTTAGACTCTGAACCAGAAGAGGATTATGACAATCTTACATCGTTAACCGCAGATCTACTTGAGACACCCATTTGTGTTATTTCTTTGATCGATAAGGACAGACAATGGTTTAAATCAAAGGTTGGTCTGAGCGTCCCAGAAACCCCAAGGGATATTTCCTTTTGTGGACATGCCATCAATTCTCCAAAGGAATTGTTGATAATAAGAAACGCAAAAAAGGACCCGAGGTTTTGCGATAATCCTTTGGTGACAGGTGATCCTCACGTGGTCTTTTATGCAGGAGCCCCTTTGATTTCATTAGAAGGTTATCCATTTGGAACGCTATGTGTGATAGATTACAAGGAAAGAACATTAAGCGACCTACAAAAAAATCAACTTACCATACTCGCACAACAAGTGAGTAAATTGTTACAACTTAGAAAAAGAAACCTTGAGTTAAGAGACCACCTTCATGAAAAAGAGATCCTTATGAAGGAAATGCACCATAGAGTCAAAAATAACCTACAGATCATTTCAAGTCTTCTAAGCTTGCAAATGGACGGTTTTGATGACGATAAAGCAATCAATGCATTGAGTTCAAGTCGGGATAGAATCATTGCGATGTCGCTGGTTCATCAACAACTCTATCAAAATAATGGAGTCACACAGGTTGAATTGAAAAAATTTCTGTCGGAGTTACTC
The DNA here is from genome assembly GCA_937899625.1 of uncultured Bacteroidota bacterium. Lineage (GTDB taxonomy): Bacteria > Bacteroidota > Bacteroidia > Flavobacteriales_D > Crocinitomicaceae > M0103. Next base: position 1,990 of record CALCCB010000018.1, on the reverse strand, counting down.
CACAATTTAGGCAGAGTTTATTCCTATATTGAAATGAATGTTAAATCGACTGAACTAATGATCGAACTGGATATTGCGGTTCCGTTGAGTCTAATCGTTTCTGAACTAATCACGAATTCTTGTAAACATGGATTTAGCAAAAATCAACATGGATCAATTCAAGTCTCCGCATCTATGGATCATGATCAACTTTACCTAACGATCGGTGATAATGGGAAAGGTTTTTCAAGTGAAGAAAAGTGGAACAGGCCGAATTCTCTTGGGTTTGAGATTATTCAGACTCTTACAAAACAATTGAATGGAAACATTGAATGTACATCGTCGAACAAGGGCACAAAATTCCTGATTGTGATTCCTACAAAAGATCAAATAGCAGACATCAAGCAAACGGCATAAGCTTTAACTGCCTGTCTCGTTCCAAAAGAATCAACTTTTTCGTGCGTTGTCGCCTTTATCGACACTCTATCTTCTGTTACCTCGAGTATTTCAGCAATAATGGCTTGCATTGCCGGAATATGTGGATTAAGTTTCGGTTTTTCAAGAATTACGGTCGAATCAATATTGATTATTTTGAATCCTCGATCTTTTATTAGTTTGTAGGTTTCTTTCAATAAGATCTTCGAATCGATGCCTTTATATTTAGGATCCTGATCAGAGAAATGATACCCAATATCTCTTAAATTCAACGCCCCAAGCGTCGCATCGCAGATAGCGTGTAGCAAAACATCTGCATCGGAATGACCCACAGCCCCAAGATCTGATTCGATCTTTAGTCCGCCAATAAAAAGTTCATGAGTTGACGCTAATTGATGAACATCTACGCCAAATCCGATCCGAATATCCATAGACTATTTGGTGTTGTCTGTATCTGTTTTTGGAGTAGAGCCTCCAGAAGACTTACCTCCTCCATCAAGATTCAAACGAAGCGTGAATCGAAGTGTGTTCGCCAATGGACTCTGTCTTCCTGAAACTGAAGCCAGGTATGAGATATCAATTCCAAACATGTTGTATTTGAAGCCGACACCAAAATTCAGATATTGTCTGTTCCCCTTTGTTTTCGCTTCATAAAAGAATCCTCCTCGTATTGCCAAAACATTGTTGTACCAATATTCAAGGCCTGTTGCGATGTTGATCTCGTTCAACTCTTCTCTAAATTTTGATCCCTTTTTGATCTGATAAGATCCATCAGCATTCTGAATATAATCTCCAGCTTCATCCTTAAGAGCAACTCCAGGAGCATCATAAAATGATTGAAGCATACCAGAAATCACACCTACATCGTTTGTTCTTCCGGAAATCAAATTGTAAGAATTCGTGGAAGGATCAAATTCATAGATTGCCGGAGTTGGCACTAATAATTTTTGAAGGTCAAATGCGAATAATAACTTGTTGTACTTGTCAAGATCTGCATTGAATGAGTTACCGATCTTTAAGTTCATAGGAATAAAATCTCTTGATCCTAATTGAGAATAAGCAATCTTATTCCCGATGTTATTAATGGTAGCACCAAAGGTGTAAGTACCGCCTGTTTTACCAATCTTGGCATCGTCGTTAAAGTAGGAAAAAGAAATGTCAGACGCACCTGCAACCCCTGCCTTGGTATTTACACCTTGAACGGTCAATCCTCCTGTAAGGTTGGAATAAACAAATTTACCATTGATACCAATCGACAATCTATCGCTTAGACGGAAGGCATACCCTCCAGTTAATTCAAATTCACTCGGTTTATCATCTCTGATCACGTTACCGCTTGGGTCAGTGAATGTGATTTCACCCAGACTAAAATAACGAAGAGCACCAGCAATAGAATGCTTATCATTCACCCTGTAGTAACCAGATAAATATGAAAGATGGATGTCATTCGTAAGTTGTCTTAGCCATGGAGTATAAGAAAGACTTAACTCAGATTGTTGCTTTGCAAAGTTCAAAAGTGAGGTGTTCCAATAGATCGAATTTCCATCTGGACTCAATGCCGTTCCTGCGTCTCCCA
>CALCCB010000017.1 GCA_937899625.1 uncultured Bacteroidota bacterium | reverse complement strand
GGACTGAAAATTTTATTCTAAACAACCATTAAGTTATTCATCAAATAAGGTCACCTTTTTCACGAATCCTTGTAAATTTGCTTTCCAAAATCTTCATTATGCCAAAAATTTCAAATAAGGCGATAGAAATGCCTGCGTCACCGATCAGAAAACTAGTACCGTTTGCTGAGGAAGCATATAAAAAAGGGAGAACAGTTTACCATTTGAATATCGGACAACCAGACATTCATACGCCTGAATCGGCAATTGCAGCTGTAAAAGTTGCAGACCTTACAATTATTGAATACAGCCATTCAGCGGGATTTCAGTCATATCGTGAAAAGCTTGCGAAGTATTATCAAAAGAATAATATCAATGTCAATAGTGAGGATATAATAATTACTACTGGGGGATCTGAAGCATTGATTTTTGGTTTTATGAGTACATGTGACCCTGGAGACGAGGTTATCATTCCGGAACCGTTCTATGCTAATTACAATGGATTTGCTGTTATGGCAGGCCTAACGGTTGTTCCTGTAACCGCAGATATTAAAACTGGGTTTGCCCTTCCACCAATTGAAGAAATTGAAAAAAAGATCACTTCCAAAACAAAAGCAATTGTGATCTGTAATCCAGGGAATCCTACAGGGTATCTGTATTCTAAAGAAGAACTTTTAAAGTTAAAGGAGATCGTGCAGAAACATGATCTGTTTTTATTTGCTGATGAAGTATACAGAGAATTCTGTTATGACGGGGCCGTACCGTTTTCTGTCATGAATCTTGAAGGAATTGAAAATAACGTGATCATGATCGATTCGGTATCCAAGCGATATTCAATGTGTGGAGCTAGAATTGGGGCGTTAATTTCGAAGAACAAAGAATTGATGTCATCCGCTCTGAAATTTGCGCAGGCGAGATTGTCACCTCCTACCATTGAGCAGATTGCTTCAGAAGCTGCATTAGACACTCCTCAATCCTATTTCGACGAGGTAGTGGATGAGTACGTGGAGAGAAGAAATATTACGGTTGATGGATTAAATAGAATCCCAGGTGTATTTTGTCCAAAACCCAGTGGTGCATTTTATTGTGTTGCTGATTTCCCAGTTGACAATGCAGAAAAGTTTTGTCAGTGGTTGTTAGAGGAGTTTGATTACGAAGGTGAAACTGTTATGATGGCACCGGCAAGTGGTTTCTACTCTACACCTGGAAAAGGACTCACAGAAGCACGTGTTGCCTATGTTTTGAATAAAGAGTCTTTGGAAAGGGCTGTTACAATCTTGGAAGAAGCATTAAAGGTTTATCCGGGTAGAACAATCTAATAAAGAGATCAAAACAAAAAAGGCGGGGATTACCCGCCTTTTTCTATATCTATCAAAGAATTATCTAGCGTAGAACTTCTTGCTGATCGACCCGCTTTCAAAACGAGCATTCAACATGTAGATTCCTGTTTCAAGACCATCAAACTTAACATTCGTATTGATGTCGGTAATTTCAATCGTTCTGATTTCTTGTCCAGCCATGTTCACAATTGCAATCGTTCCACCTACTAGATCTGGAGTAACGTTAACAAATGCCTCGTCCAATTGAGTTTTAATTGTTACCTTATTGTCAACAGAAACATTCTCAAGATTCAACATTTGTCCTGCATTTATTGCATTATCAGCTGCTGAATTATAGGCCCAATCTTTTATTGTAATCGCTGACGCATCTGCAGCTACATCCAAACGAACCCATCCGTAGTGCGTGTTAGCACCAGCAGCGAACTTCACTCCTAAGAATTTATCTGTGGCCCCAAGCCAATCGCCCATAGCAATCGGATATGTAAAAGAAATTGCGGAAGCATTAATAATCCCTTCTGCACCAAGTAAACCTGAAGAACCAAAGTTTGCAGCAGCAGAAATAACATCACCGTTATTCAATGGAACAGGTGAAAAAGTTGAACTTGAACCAGTAAGCACACCAACCAACTGCGCATTGGATCCCGCAGCTACACCTGCATAAGAAACCTGATAGGTATATTGAATCGGAATGTATCCGTACATGTAAGTCCCAGATCCAGCTGTAGAAAAAACTGCAAATAGCACATCGTCATTTGCATCATTTGTAAAATCAATAGCGTATGGTCCAGAATTCTTATCAATTACGGCATCTGGATTGACATCATTATATACGATTTGTGCATTAACCGCACCACTAGCCAAAACAGTTCCTGCGACTGCGGAATATCTTGCCAACTTTGATTCATTCAATTGGGTAGACTTTTTCTTCATAATCAAATAGTTTGTTGACGAATTTAATTAATTCTAACTGAAAAAAAAATAAAATGCAAAAAGGATAAAATAATGGTGTTATAGGTCGTGTCCTAAAAAATCAAAGATGATCTCCTTTTGCTCCTTACTATTATCATTTAAATCGTCATATTTAATACGTATGAGGTCAACATTTGGTTGGGCCATGAGCCATTGATCCATTTTCTCTTTTCTTTCCAGAGTAGCATTGTAAAGCTTAAGAGGGAGGGCATTATCACTTTTAACAACTGACTTTCTCTGTTGTAAGTCAGAAACAAGGTCGGACATTTCTCTTTCAGCAATAATGAACTTATATGAAAGATCGGTTGGTAAAAAAGATAACAATTGGCCCGATACCTGAATGGCTGTTTTTTGATCAAAACTCTTTTGAAGCTCCTTTAGTTTTGAAAACTGAGGTTTTTTTACATCAGAACCCAATTGCTCAGAGAGAATATGATATCCTCCCGATTGCAGTAATGAAATGATCTCCTTTTCTCCACTTTGCTCCAAACCTGTTACAACTACAACTTCTCCCCTGATGTTATTCTTTAGAAATTCTTGATGATATTTTGCATTTTCCTTATCATCAAGTTTATCATTAAAAATCGATACTAACCATTTGTGCGCTTTTGTCATCCCTGGTGAGAAATATATAGCAGTCTTGAAAGCTTGAACCGCATGTTCGAAGTTTCCTAGTTTAAACAACGTTTCACCTATATGGTAGTGAGCATTCGGTAGGTAAAAATTAAATTCCACTGCTGACATGAGCTCATCAAATGCCAATTCCAACTTACCCATTCTCAAATAGCAAACACCCAATCCATAATGAGCCGGAGCATGTTTTTCATCTATCGCCAGAGCTTTGATGTATTGTTTTTCGGCCTTTGAATAATTTTTTCTCAACCTGTAGATCTTGGCAATATTTAATGGGACCTCTATATTATTCGGATTTTTCTCTTGCACTTTCTCGAGTAATTTCAGGGCTTTCAATGGCCTGTTTTGCATGAGTAACATTAAGCCTTCAATAAAGTCTATGTACAAAGGCTCTTCAAATTCAAGATTTAAGAATGGATCTTTCTTGTTCTTATCCTTATTCTCTTCCTTAGCTTTTTTCCGTGCCTCATGTTCTTCTTTTTCGAGCGCCCGTAATTGATGAATGATTGCTGTTGCTTTCTCGTAGTTTCGTTGACTCAAATAGGCAAATGCCAGACGTTGTCCATATCGGATGATCTTCGAATCCTTAAAAACTCGCTCTAAAATTGGAATCGCCATTTCAAGTCGACCACCATCGATCATATTCCTGGCTACATAGTACTCGCTCTCCTTTTTCGCTTTTTCGACCTGTTCCAGTTTATCATCATCCAATTCCTCAATGTACCCAAGCTCAACAAGTTGCTGAAGTGCCTCTTGTGCAGCCCACGGATCTTCCACTTCATCTGGATCATGCATTCCGGTTTCACCTTCCACATTTTCCCAAGAATCAATGAAATCAGCAGGTGTCGGATCTTCAAAGGTCTGATACAAAACTTTTCCCTCCATATCTTTCCCTACAGGAAGGCCCATAATAGCGAGCATGGTTGGAGTAATATCTATAACCGACGCACCTGTAAATTCTACCCCCCCCTTACGTATCCCAGGTCCTTTCATCACCAAAATACCATAGGGACTATGTTCGGCGGCAGGACCTGAAGGTTCCTTTGGAATAGCCTTTGGTCTTCTGTGATCAGGGTAAAATCCATGATCTGAAAGTAAAATTACAGTCGTGTCCTCATCAATCAGATCCAGGGTTCTCTCCAGCATCATGTCATGAAATCGATAGCCTGCCTCAACTACCTCTTTAAAATCCTCAAAGTCCTTTTCATTGATGTGCTCTCTTCTCGGAGGGTGGTATTTCATTGCAACATGACAAAAATGATCTATGGCATCGTGATACACAGCAGTCACATCCCATTCTGATTCCTGCATGACATAGGTAGATGCCGCATGAACTGAAGCAGCATTTGCTATAATCTTAGCCACAGAAAGAGTTCGTTTATCTTTTCGCAACTCTTCATTGTCTCTGATGTTTGGAATAAAAGGAAGTACCATCGTTGGTGTGATCTCCGCAGGATGCACCCTAAACTCTTTGAATAGATCCTCCATCTCTTTGGGATGGATGGTTCCTTCCGCCATTTTCCATTCCTCTTCAAGAGGCTTATTTGCAACTTGGTACAGATTAGACACCATAATACCATTGATCTTCTCAACCGGATTACTCGGCCACCACGCGATGACATTCGATTTTAAGTTTTCCTGAGTAAAAATATTCCAGAAAGCCTTTACTTTTCTTGACGTAGAGGTTACTGGTCGTAATCCTTCTCCATCCGGCAAAGGCTCAACAAAACCACAAATCCCATGTTTATCTGCTCTGAAACCAGTTGCAATACTCGTCCATAACATGGGCGACAGAGGAGGATCAAGTGTTTTTAATCTAGCGTAACAGCCTTCAGACATTAACTTTTGTAAAGCAGGCATTTTTCCTTGCTGAAGTAGTGGGTCAATTACCCCCCACTCAGCTGCATCCCATCCTATGACTAAAAGTTTTCCTGTTCTCTTGATATTCATTTCTTTTTCTCCTTTGATTCTTTCTGATCCTTCTCAATTGCCTCTCTCCAAATTTTAAGACCTACGTGTCCCAAAGCAAGAATTCCTAAAGAACCTTGAGGGTTAACCTCTATCACTTTTGATTTTTCCTTTTTCACTGAATACTGGTTTGAAAGTCCTAAAATAAAAAAAGGCCGACAATTGTCGGCCTTTCCAATATGATTGTTTCAATTAGTGAACCATCATTTTCTTCGTCATTGAACCTTCGTTGAACTCTGCAGAGATTACATATACTCCAGCAGAAAGTCCATTCATATCAACGATGAAAGTTTCGCCATCAACTTTTCCAGTTGAAACAACAGCACCTGTCGCAGAAACTACAGAGATAGTTCCGTTAGTAAGGTTTTCGTTGATAACAACCTTAACAGTATTATCTGCCTGATTAACGAAATGTACCATTTGATCCATTTGCTCAGATACTAAACCTGTGGTTTGTCCTGCAAGGATAGAAGCATCAGCAGTAGCATTGTAAGCCCAATCTTTAATTGTAAATACATCACCGATAGCATCTACATCCAAACGTGCCCAACCATAGTGCATGTTTCCACCAATAGCAAATTTAAGAGCCAAGTACTTATCAGTTACTCCATTCCAATTCTCATTGTAAGGGTTAGCACTGTTCACATTAAAAGCCATAGTGTTAGTTGCAGACAACCAAGTCAAACCTGCATCAATAACATCATTCATGTTCAATGCCAATGCATAATCATATCCTGATGGATTCTCGTTTGCGATCGCGTTTCCTGCAGAACCATAAGGAGCAGCTAGTGTGTATCTGTAACGTGTTCCAGAAACAGTAGTATCACGAGCAGCAACAATGAAATCAAGGTTCATATCATTGTCAAGATCGATAAGACCGAATGAAAACCCATTCGCATCAGCATCATCGTCTATAGTTTGATCAGGTGCATCTGTGTAAACAACCTGTGCATTTGCTCCGGCAGCAGCAACCAAAGTTACCGCAGCAGCAGTGTAACGTGAAAGTTTGTTTTGTAGTTCTTTCTTCATAATCTATAATTTAAATAATTAAAATACTCGTCCAAAAATAACTCATTTGAAGATAAAAATCTAATCCTTGACAAAAGAAATCAACAATTCATTTTTATCATCTTCCAATTCATTGATGTAGAAAATATCTAAATTAGGCTGTTGCCCTAACCAAATACGCGCAGTAATATCCATTTTAACCAGTCCATCAATTAAGTCAGGATTATACGATGATTTTCTTAATTTGGTTTTTGAATTCAAATAGTCGGAAACAGTTTCTACGTCATCATTTACGATTACAATTCTATAATCGTATTTGGAGAGTAAGTTTTGAATAAGATTTTCGGGTAGATAACAAATTCGTTGCTTGAAACCAGCCAAGATATCATTATTTAGAGGGGAGTCTATTTCATTAATCTTGTCAGGATCCCCTTCGACTATAAATCCTCTACTTCTGAGCAATTCAATCACAGAAGTTAATTTAGGCCCAGGCAACCCCGTTATGATGACTTTTTCGTCGATTATCTTAGTCTTTAATTTATCCCTGTAGAATTCCACAGCTTTTGTGTTATTAATTAACTCATGTAAATCAATTAACCAACGATAGATTTTAGGCAAATCAGGATTCATCGTAAGAGCCACTTCAAAGGAACTAATTGCAGCCTCATGCTCATTCATAAGAGCTAAAGTCTCCCCAATATGAAAATGTGCCAATGGATAATGGTGCATCCTTTCAACTGCATTTAAAAAATAATCTAATGCATTTTCATAGCTCTCTTCTCTCAAGTATGAGACTCCCACACCATGATACGCATGAGCATTATCCGGATCTTTTTCAATTACCTTCGAAAAACATTCTCTTGCTTTCTTAAGCTCTCGAATACTATTAAACAGTCTTCCAAGTTCTATTAAGATCTCAATTGCATCCGGATTACTTTTGAGTGCAGATTGCAACATTCTAAGTGCCGTTTCTCCATCATTCAAACCCAATGCGATCTTTGCTTCCAAAGTATCCATATAGGCTTTTGACATAATGTCGTTTTTGCGGACGAAATGCAAGTATTCCTTTGCCAGACCGTATCTTTTTGTTTTAATTGAACTGTTTATTATGTCAATTAAAAATCTAAAATCTGGATTTGTTTTATCTTCTATTTCTAATAAAATTTCAAGAGCATCTTCATGTTTACCTCCTGAAATGTATGACTTAGCCAGATAAAATTGGTTTTCTTTAATGATGCCTGTAAGATATTCCTGCTGGTCTTCATTTGAATCATCAAGCTTCATCTCGTCAATATACCCTAGGTCCACTAGTTGTTGAAGTGCCGCTTCATTTGTGGCCTCCAGACTTTCTTCGGAAACCGATACAAGTTCACCTCCGGGCTTATCAACTTTCTCCCATGAATCTATGTAACGCACAGATTTTGGATGATCAAATATATTGACAAGTGGTTTTCCGTCCATATCTCTCCCAACTGGTAAATCAAAAAGAGTCAACAAGGTTGGGGTAACATCTAACACACTTGCCCCATGAATCCTTTCTCCTTTCTTGATTCCAGGACCCTTAGCCACAAAAATTCCATATGGTGCATGCTCTATGGCTGGACCAGAAGGCACTTTAGGAATATGCGCCGGGCGCAGATGATCTGAATGAAAACCGTGATCTGAAACAATAATAACCGTCGTGTCATCGTCAATCATTTTAAGAAGACGATCCAACATCATGTCATGAAAAACATAGGCTCCAATTACCACATCTTTAAAAAGCTCGTACTCTTCCTTATCCCTATTTGGCATCATTGGAGGATGAAACTTCATGAATCCATGACTAAAATGATCAATAGCATCGTGATATACGGCGGTCAAATCCCATTCCTGCGTTTCCATTAGCTCAGTACAAGCCGCATGGACAGTAGTTGCATGAGCAATGAATTTACTGATTACAGTCAGTCTTTTATCTTTCTTTTTATCCAAAGCAACTGCTTGGGGAACAAACGGCATTACCAAGTTTCCAGTAATGTCATGAGGATGAACTCTCAACTCCATCAATTGCTCTTTCAACGACTCGGGATATATCGTGCCCTCAGGGATTTCCCAGTTTTCCCTCTCCATTGTTTCCCTTCCTTTCTTTTCTTGTTGGAAAAGATTCGAAACCATACATCCGTTAATACTTTCTACTGGATTACTCGGCCACCACGCTATGACATTGGATTTGTATCCTTCCATGGTCAGCATGTTCCAAAATGCCTTCACCTTTCTGTAATGCGAAGAAACAGATCTAACACCACCCTTTCCGTCATGCTCCACAAAGCCAATAACTCCATGCCTGTATGGTCTAACGCCTGTCGACATGGATGTCCACAACATTGGAGAAAGGGGTGGGTCTAAGGTTGCTAACTTACCTCGAACTCCATTATCGACCAAACTTTTCATGGCAGGCATTAATCCGTTGGCCATCAGCTTATCCATAATCTTCCAATCGGCAGCATCCCAACCAATTAATAAAACTTTATTTTTTTTCTTTTCCATCCCCTGGCACGTCTTTCTTTTCAAACTTTTCTTTCGCCTTCTTCCACGCCCTAACCCCAACATTACCTAAGGCCAAAACACCTAATGATCCCCCGGGAGGAACCTCAAAAGGCTTTCCATTCATCTTAATGAATACAGGTTCTTGCTTTTTTTTCATTTTCTGTTTCTATAAAGCTCAGGTTTCACTACAACTGAAAGATCCTCAACTGAAGATCCCAATCCACAGAATTCGATCAACTTATTAATTTCCGTTTCTGGGTCCTTGATCAAATCACTATACATGATATCAATAAAAGGGATATTGTTATCCACAAAGTACTTATATGTCTTTTTCAAATGAAACTCATAGATCGTTCTGAACTTTTCTCTTTCAGAAGTCTGATCTTTAACAAGCATTTTTTCCTGTGAACGAAGCACCTCATCCATTTCTCGTCTCATAAACACGACCTTATACTTGTACTTGGTGTCCAGAAATATCGGAAGTGGTGCCACGATCTTTACTACCTTGCCTTCAGCATCCTTCAAAAAACTATTGTCCTTAACTATTCCTTTTACAGCTTCGAGCTCATAATATCCTTCAGGGTTATTGTCATCCCTTTCTCTTATTCCGTCTGATAATATTGGGGTTCCACTTCTATCAAAAATCTGCATCATTAATGAAGTGCCTGAACGTGGCAATCCGGTTACAACAATTATTTCGGACATATTAAAAAATTTAATTGCCAAAAATAGTAAATCACTCTGTCATTGCTGAGATTTCGAGCGATTAATGTTCTCTATCGCATCCTTTTTATAGGAAATAAACATGTTGGCCCAAATGATTTTAGAAAGTGAGAACAGATAAGGACTAAAAAGAATGATTGCCAACAATATAACAGCAATTTGAAACCCAGTTGAAACATCAGTAAAAAATAGATTCATTGAAACCCAGAAAGTAACAAATGTAGCCACTCCCAGACCATAGGCCACATACATTGCTCCGTAATAAAAACCTGGTTCTTTGGAGTATTTTAAACCACACCTATCGCAAGATTCTTTTACATCCCCCATGTGTGAAATGTCATATGGGTGAGAGACAAAAAATTCTCCTTCATGACACTGAGGACATTTTCCTTTAAAAACACTAAAGAGCTTGGAACCTTTGTACATTTTGATTGGAATTTTCAGCAAATGTAATCATGTAAAATGCATATTTTGTTACTAATGTCACAATGAATGAAAATCTAATTAATTGAGCATGATACATTGTATTAAGGTTTTTAATATATTAGGAGCACTAAATTAAAACTATGAAAAACTTTCTTACTGCCATTATTGGACTAATTGTTATGTTGTCTCCTTTCAACTCCGAAGCTCAATGTACTACAACCAACGCAACTTCATGCATTTGTGAGGATGGTACCAATAGCTGCTACTTATTACCTGACATTACAGCCTCCTGGAAAGGAATTTCTAACAATGGTTATATTGAATACCCACAAACTGGAGCTGGTACTAATTATAACGGTCAGGGACCAGATGATGGTCGTTTAAGAGTGAGTGGTTCGACACCTAATATTGGGCATGGCTCATTTACAGTTCGAGGGCAAGATGCAAATGGAAAACGAGCTTTTATCTGCGGTCAAGATACCATCTTCAATGTAAACGGAACTGGTTCTTTTACATGTCCAAATGGAGAGCAAAATCCGAAACAGCTTGTTATCCAGAGAGTTTATCATAAGGATGGAAATCAGATGACCTATACAGATTACTGGACTGGAAGTATGACCTATCACCCATCACACGGACACAATCACGTTGACGATTGGGCTGTGATGACCCTTAGAATACAAACTGCTGATCCAAATCCTCTAAATTGGCCAATTGTTGGAGAGGGCGCTAAAATTGGGTTTTGCTTGATGGATTATGGACAATGTGGAACTCCTGGTTCTACTTATGATGGTCATTGTCGAGATGAAAATACAATATATCTAGGGGGAAATACAATGTACAACGTTGATTTCCCTAACTGGAATCTAGGTGGTGGTAATTATAACTGTTCTGTAATCGAACAAGGCATCTCTTCTGGATGGACTGATGTATACGGAAAACACCTAGATGGAATGTGGATCAATATCCCACCAAACACGTGTAATGGTGATTACTACATTGTTCTTGAGGTTGATAAGAATAATAACTTCATGGAAGAAAACGAAGATAACAACTGGACTGCTGTTCCTGTTACTCTTACTCAACAACTTCCTAACGGCGCAACGCAAACTCCACTTATCTGGAGCGATGGATCTAATAAGATTTGTGGAACTAACGGTGTTACGCTTACAGCGACAGGTGGAACCTCTTTTCTGTGGTCCAACGGAGAAACAACTCAATCGATCATTGTAACTCAACCTGGATCATATACATGCACTGTAACCAATTATTGCGGAACTGCAACCTCTGAACCTTTTGTTGTTCAAGAGGTGACTGTGAACACCCCAACAACTCAGGGATCAACTGTTTGTGTTGAAGGATCAGCAACTTTAACTGCAACAGGAACTGGAACACTTCGTTGGTATGATGATCAGGGAAATTTCCTTTTAATGGGAGACACTTACACTACGCCAGTAATCAATACAACCACAACTTATTACGTTCAAAACACAGATAACTACTGGGACACGATCTACGCTGAACCACATACAAACGGTATCGGTGGTGGTGGATTCATCGCGACTGATCACTATAACAATTTTGATGCGTTGACCGATCTTACAATCCGTTCCGTGAAGGTGTATGCTCAAAATGCTGGCAACATTACGATCGAAGTTGTAGATGCAGCATTGAATTCAGTTGGAAGTGTCACTACTTCAGTTCCTGCAGGAGAAAGTCGAGTTAACCTAGACTTTTTCGTGCCATTTGGTTATAATTATAGACTCTATGGAAAGAATCTTTCAACAGGTCTTTACAGAAATAATAACAGTGCGACCTATCCTTACACCATAGACGGAATCTTCAAATTGACAGGATCTGATGCAGGTAATTCTTATTACTACTACTGTTACGATGTTGAGGTTGTAACAGAGAATGGTTCATGCCCAAGTGAAATGGTTCCAGCAGAGGTGGTTGTTGAGCCATGCACAGGATTGGGAGAAGATATTCCTTTCAAGAATTCATTGAATGTGTATCCAAATCCAAATAATGGGGAATTTGCCGTTTCGTTTACAGCAAATGAAGCAGGTGACATCAACCTGGAATTAGTTAATCTGATCGGTGCGCAAGTTTACTCTCAGACAATAAATGACGTTTCAGGATCAATGACACAAAAGATAAGTACAAAAGGGCTCTCTTCTGGAGTTTATTTAATGAACGTTACATACAAAGGAAAGATCTATACTCAAAAGTTGATCATTGAATAAGACCTTCAAATATTTATGCAAAATGCTTCCATTGTTAATTTACAGTGGAAGCATTTTTGTTTTTGGACAGAACATTCAGATCTTCAATACATCTAATTCAGGATTGCCAGAAAATACAATTCGAGCAATTACATTTGATAATTCAGGTAAGAAAATTATTGCTACTGACTACGGTTTGTCAATCTTTGATGACTTCACCTTTCAAAATATTAACAGCACTAATTCTGTCATTTCAGATAATTCAATTCGTTCAGTTATCGTCGACCAATCGGAAAACATCTGGATAGGCACAACCTCTGCCGGAGCTTATAAATTTGATGGAACCAGCTGGACAAATTTCGCTCCTGAAAATTGTAACATCCCTGATCACTTCATTCGAACTATCAATCAGGACATTACTGGCAATATTTGGTTTGGAACTGTTGAAGGTTTGGCAAAATTCGATGGCTCAAACTGGACAACCTGGACCCTAAGCAATTCAGGTATTAATTCAAATAATATTGCTTCAATCCTTGTCAAACCCAACAATGATAAAATCATTGGAACACTGAATGGCGGTATCATCTACTATGACGATATCACCATGACCGAATACACACTTTTGGAAGGTGGAATACCGGACAATTCTGTTACTGACATTGCCATGGATGATCTGGGAAACCTTTGGTTTGCTACACCATCCTCGGGCTTTTACATGGACAATGGAACTCAAAACTGGCAGGTGTATTCTATGTCGACCTCTACAATTCCAACCAATGGACTAACCAGCATTTGCTATAATCCAAGCAATGGCAATATCTACGGAGGAAGTCTTGAAACGGGTCTCATCCGATTCAATCCTGCAAACGGAGTTATTTCTAATTTCAATAGTGATAACTCACAACTTCCAGACAACCATATTACTTGTTTGAAAACCGATGCCTCCGGTGCATTGTGGATCGGAACCGCAGGAGGAGGATTGGTAAAATGGCAAGACCCAGACGCTGGGATAACCAGTATTAATCACTCATTGAGCATTTCTCCAAATCCGTTCGAGGAATCCATTTTTGTAAAGGTGTATGATCCTGTTGAAATAAAATTATTAGACCTCATCGGGAATTCTGTCGATTTTGAAATCATCCTTGAGGCTGGATCATCCACCCTTGTTCCAGATCCAAATCTACCCTCGGGAGTCTATATCTTAGGCATTTCTCTTCCTGATGGAAGCAAAAAAGTGACTCGAATCATCAAAGCGTAATAACATGATTTATATCATGTTTTGAATTGAAGAATATCATTTCTGCCCCGCCCCACTTGCTTTTTCTTTGCATAAAAGGATTATTATGGAGAAAAACATCGGAAGATCGGATAAGACAATCAGAATTCTACTGGCACTCATTGGGGCAACGATTGTTATGGTGGTTGACCTTCCTATGATTTTCAACATCATTATTGTGACACTGGCCACAATATTTCTATTGACATCAATGATTGGTGTTTGCCCTCTTTACCTTCCTTTTCATTTTTCAACGAACAAAAAACAATCTTCTGAATTATGATACATGCAGAGACAAAGATCAGCGAAGAAAAACTTCTTGAACACTTTGAAGCAAAGATAGAAGCTGAAGAGAAAATTGAATCTCGTGACTGGATGCCTGATGCCTATCGTCAGCATTTGATCCGTCAGATCTCACAACATGCTCATTCTGAAGTGATCGGTATGCAACCTGAAGGAAATTGGATCACCCGATCTCCATCATTGAGAAGCAAGAAAATCCTTCTGGCTAAGATTCAGGATGAAGGCGGTCATGGTTTGTATCTGTACAGTGCCGCAGAAACTTTAGGTGTAAGTCGTGATCAGTACATTCAGTGGCTCCACGAAGGAAAAGCTAAATACTCTTCCGTTTTTAATTATCCAACTTTGAATTGGGCTGATATTGGTGCTATTGGATGGCTAGTCGACGGAGCAGCTATTACAAACCAGGTATCTCTACAAAGAACTTCCTATGGCCCTTACTCAAGAGCGATGGTGAGAATATGTAAAGAAGAATCCTTTCACCAACGACAAGGTTATGAGATCATGTGTAGAATGATGGAAGGCACAAAGGAACAGCGTCAAATGGCTCAGGATGCGATCAACAGATGGTGGTGGCCAGCAGTGATGATGTTCGGACCTCATGATACTGATTCACCAAGAACGAGTCTCGCCATGAAATGGAAGATCAAAAGAGAATCCAACGATAATTTAAGAGAGAAGTTTATCAATAAAACGATACCGCAGGCAGAGCACATTGGACTCGTTGTTCCAGACAACAAACTTGTCAGAAACGAAGACGGCACGTTCAAGCATGGGGATATTAACTGGGATGAGTTCTGGGCAGTGCTTAACGGAAACGGACCTTGTAATCAACAACGATTAGAACATCATATCAGAGCACATGAAGAAGGTGCCTGGGTAAGAGAAACGGCTTTAGTAGCAAACTTGAAACATAAGAAATAATGGAAAAAAAATCACTCATAGAAAAACTGATCACACAACAACATAACTCAATTGCTGAATTAGAAAATAAAATCGCCGATATCCATAGTAATGTTGATGTAGATGAAAGCGATACCATAGATCCCGAAGATCTGTCCAATCAAAGCGTAGCCGCAGAGGAAGAACTTTTATTCAAGCAACAGCTTTCTAAAGCAAAAGCAGATCTGAACACAATGTTAGCCATCGATTTCGGCACGAAAAACAATGTAGAACCAGGAGCATATGTAAAAACTGAAAAATTCAATTTTCTCGTGGGATATGCGACTATTCCATTTGACTTTGAAGGGAATCATATCGTTGGAATATCGACAGATTCTCCTATTTATAAAGAAATGAAAGGCTTAAAAAATGGTGATTCATTTCGTGTATCAGGCAATGAGTATTTAATAAAGGAAATCAACTAACTATGGAAACAAAAGATAATCAGGGACAGCTTTGGGAAGTTTTCATCCGAACAAAAGCTGGACAACCATTTAAGCACGCCGGGAGCGTACATGCGTATGATAAAGAAATGGCGATCGAAAATGCCAGAGACATCTATACCAGATGAGGAGAAGGAACAGGTCTCTGGGTTGTTCCAAGTTCTGAGATCGTAGCTATCACGATCAATGAGGCAGAGTACTTTTTCGAATCTGCTGATGTAAAGATCTATCGCCACCCTACTTTCTATAATGTACCTGAAGGGGTAACAAACATGTAATTATGGAATAAAAAAAGGAATATTTATTACAGATCGCTGACAATGCACTGATCCTGAGTCACAGATTGAGTGAATATTGTAGTCGTGCACCTTTTTTGGAAGAAGATCTCGCCAATACAAATGTTGCACTCGATCTGATCGGAATTGCTGAATCTGCTTTGGGAGAGGCTGCAAACCTTGAAGGAAAAGGTCGATCAGCACATGATCTGGCATACCGCAGATCTGAGAATGAGTTCAAGAATGTAATACTCGTAAAACAGCCGAATACTGATTTCGCTTATATCATGGTGCGTCAATTTTTCACAGATGCTTTTCATGTCGCTTTTTTCACGGAGCTTACAAAGAGCAAAGACGAATTTCTATCTTGACTTGCCTATAAGTCTATCAAGGAAGTCACCTATCACCTTAAAAGAAGTTCAGAGTGTATGATCCGGCTAGGTGATGGCACTGAACTCGCAAACCATAAAACTCAAGATGCTATTGACCACTTGTGGAAATACACACATGAGTTTTTTAATGCCACGGAAGCAGACCAGGAAATGATCAAGCTAGGTTTTGGACCGGACTTGAAGTCACTTGAATCAGCATGGAAATTAAAAGTCAATGACATCTTTTTAATGGCGAAACTTAAAATTCCTGAGAATAATTATCAGCTTGCCGGAGGTAAAAATGGAGTTCACTCAGAATACCTTGGTCATATGCTCACAGAGATGCACAGTATCTGCCGAGTAAGTATCCCGATGCAGTTTGGTAATTAAAAAATACTTATAAAAAAAAGCGGGGATCATCTGGTCCCCGCTATTCTTTCCAATTTATTTGCATCGACGATCTCAAGCTTTCTGGTGTGAATTTCGATCACTCCTTCTTCCTTAAAATCTTTCAATAATCGAATTAATGTTTCGGTTGCTGTTCCAACAAAATTTGCAAGATCTTCTCTCGTAAGATTTATCTGTTCAGGTTTGTATACATCATTTAAGATCAACAGTGCGAAAGCCAAACGCTCTCTAACCGATTTCTGAGCCATATTTGTAATAAACACTGCTCTCTCACCCAGCTCCTTTGAAAGTTCCTTCATGATCCCGTTTCTCAACACAGAATTCGTCTCGATCATATTAAGAAAATCTTCCTTGCCAATATAACAGATGTTACACTCTTCAAGTGTAGATGCAGAAACCTTATAGGGTTCACCACTTAACATAGCTCTAAAGCCAATTATTTCACCCTCCTTAGCAATGTGAATGATCTGCTCCTTACCTTCATCTCCTCGCGTAAAGACTTTCACTTTTCCTCCATTCAGACAGAACACACCTCTTGGAAAACTTCCTTCAATGAAAAGAGGTTGATTTTTCTTGTAATAATTACAACTTTTACTTTCATCAAGCTCATCCAACTCATGATCACAATGATTACTGAACAGAGAATCTTTTCTTGCAGAACAAGACGCACATGACACGTACTTATGAGATTTTTCCAACATACAATCTAAGGTTTCTAACATAAAGTTACAATTAATTGACGTTTTATAGAAAGATGACATACATCATTTTTTTAGGACTGTTCGGTTTTTAGCTTTGTCTCAGTCAGAAAAACATGAATTCAACACTAATAAGAAAATATGATGTTCCTGGTCCCAGATACACATCATACCCGACAGTTCCGTTCTGGAAGAACGATCCAATGCCTATGGATAAATGGATAGAAAGTCTTCACACGAACTACAACAAATTCAACTCCAGCGACATTAGTGTTTATGTTCACTTACCTTTCTGTGAAAGTCTGTGTACCTTCTGTGGTTGTCATAAACGCATCACTAAAAACCATCAGGTCGAATCGCCTTATATGAATGCAGTTATCAATGAATGGAATCTTTACATGGAAAATCTTGATTTTGATCCAAGAATCCGAGAATTGCATTTTGGAGGAGGTACTCCTACCTTTTTTGCCCCAGACGAGCTCATTCGACTTTTAGAAAACTTGTTCAACACATCGTCAGTGGATCCGAAAAAATGTGAATTGAGTTTCGAAGCGCATCCGAATAACACAACAGAAGAGCATCTCAAGAAGTTATATGATTTTGGCTTCAGAAGATTAAGTCTTGGCGTGCAGGATTACAATCCGGAAGTGCAAAAAGCCATTCATCGGATCCAACCTTTCGAAACAGTGGAAAAGGTTCACAATATGGCAAGAGAAATGGGTTATTCCTCAATAAGCCACGACCTTGTCTTTGGACTTCCAAAACAAAGTCTCGATAATATCATTGAAACTGTCTCAAAAACTTTACTACTGAAACCCGATCGAATATCACTCTATAGTTATGCCCATGTTCCCTGGATTAAAGGAAACGGCCAACGTGGATTTGATGAAAATGACCTTCCAAAAAGTGAGGTAAAAAGAGAGCTTTATGAGGCTGCAAAACGAATGCTGGAATCAGCAGGATATCTTGAGATCGGAATGGACCATTTCGCTCTTCCTGAGGACAGTCTGTCGATCGCTTTTGATCAAAAGAATCTTCATCGCAATTTCATGGGATATACCACAATGAACACATCTATGATGATCGGACTAGGGATGTCGGCTATTTCAGACAGCTGGTTTGCTTTCGCTCAAAATGAGAAAAGTGTTGAGGGGTATATAGAAAAGGTAAATAAAGGTGAGTTTCCAGTGTATAGAGGACACTTACTTACTGATCAGGAATTGGAAACCCGCAAATACATTCTCGATCTGATGTGCCATTTTGAAACGAGGCTTCAAACAGATTCTGCATTTAGAAATGAACATCTGAAGATTGCAGAAAGAATAAATGAATTGGTAACCGACGGATTAGTGATCATCGAAAACGATCACGTCAAGGTAACTGAAAAAGGGGGGGCTTTTGTCCGAAATTGCTGTATGGCTTTCGATCAGCACCTTCAAGAAGTGAATTCTACAGAAAAAATGTTCTCACGAACCATATGAGTGAAAAGTGCTTTCATTGCGGAGATCAGGTCAATGGAAAACCAGTGATGCAGGATGAACACGAGTTCTGTTGTCACAGCAAATCTAAGTGCGAAACACCAAAAAAGTAATTTCTTTTGAACCGATCTTGAGTAGCAATGTACCGCTGGGAAATTTCTTAGTTATGAAAAAGTACTTTGTGATCCCTGCCCTACTCTTGAGCCTATTCTCTCTGGCACAACCAAACAGTCAACGTAAAATTCAAGTTGCAATACTCTTTGATACATCCAATAGCATGGATGGTCTGATCGATCAGGCTAAATCAAGGATCTGGACAATCATCAATGATCTTTCAGGATTGAGACATCAGGGACAGGTACCTACGATTGAAATCGCACTATACGATTATGGCAATTCTTCTTTAACAGAATCATCAAACTACATCAGAAAACAGATCGATCTTTCAACAGACCTTGATCTGATCTCTCAGAAACTTTTCGGCTTAACAACAAATGGTGGTGCTGAATATTGTGGTGCTGTCATTTCTTCCTCTTTATCGGAACTCTCATGGACAAGTCATCCTCAGGATCTGAGATTGATCTACATTGCCGGAAATGAGCCTTTCAATCAAGGTTCGATCAATTACAAAGAGGTTTGTCAAACTGCTGCGACAAAAGATATTGTTGTCAACACGATCTATTGTGGTGATTACGATCAAGGGGTTCGTGAATTCTGGTATGATGGAGCTAAACTTGGCAAGGGAGAATATTTCAACATCAACTCAAATAAGGCAATTGTTCACATCAGCACTCCTTATGATGATAACATAAATGCCTATAACGATTCATTGAACAGAACCTACTATGGATACGGTTCTAGTGGCAATACTCGGAAATTAGCCCAGGTTTCGGAAGATGCAAATGCCGAAGCACAATCTGTATCAGTCAAGGCAGAAAGATCGATCGCAAAATCTAAAGCCAATTATTCAAATGGAAGCTGGGACCTTATTGATGCTGTGGAAAACGAAGGAAAAGACATCAACTCGATCAACGAGCAGGACTTACCGAAGGAATTTCAGGGAAAGACTGAAGAGGAAAAGAAAAAGTTGATCGAAGAAAAGAAGGCAGAAAGAGAAATGTTCCAGAAAAAGATCAATGAATTGGCAGTTGAACGACAAAAATATATCGAAGAGAAGAAAAAGGAAGAAAATCCCGGTGAAGATGACTTTGGATCTTCTGTCAGAAAAAGTATTGAGAAAAAAGCGACCGAACTTGGTTACGAAAAAGAAACAACACCATAAGAAAAAGCCCGAGAGGGCTTTTTTAGTTGAATTATAATGAATATCAATTGAATTTGTGATGTATATCATGTTTTTCTCGGTGCATCTTCCTAACCTTTGTAATGTATTGTTGGACCAAAAAAATAAAGAATATGTCAAACCAGGAAACAATTTACAATCAGCATCAGGAAAACACAGAATGGTTGAGTAAGTTAAATTTTTACAGCGATGAAGTTAAGATCATGACTGGACGTTTAGAAGAAATCGCTTCTAAGAATAATGCTCGGGATGTTTTAGCTCAGGTGGAACATTTTCAGAATCAGTTGATCATTCAAAAGAACAACATCGACGAGATTCGTCATTCTGTGAAACATGATGAAAACAAGTTAGAATCAGAAATAAACAAGAATCCTGTGGCTGTTGATCATCGTAATACCGAATACCATGAAACAGAGAAGGATATGGTTGAAACATTCGAGAACAATTTTAATTCACTTAGAGAAGAATTCAACGAGTTTTCAGCAAAGTGGATGTAACAACCGGTTTTATTAAATAAGGGATTAACGTCTCCGGTATAAGCATAGCTTAGTAGTTTAGTTTGAACCGCCTTCGGGCGGTTTTTTCATTTAACTAATTACTATAAATCATCAATACTCTATTCATTCGATTTATT
This sequence comes from uncultured Bacteroidota bacterium, assembly GCA_937899625.1. Taxonomy (GTDB): domain Bacteria; phylum Bacteroidota; class Bacteroidia; order Flavobacteriales_D; family Crocinitomicaceae; genus M0103. The sequence continues at coordinate 7,305 of CALCCB010000017.1, read as the reverse complement.
TTTTTGGAGGTCAACAAAAATGTCGGTATCAATTTTGTAAATTCGGGAGTCGAAAAACAAACTATACACGTATGATTAACCTAAAACCAGTGCTATTCACAGGGATTTTGGCCGGAATCTCTTTCTTATCTTTCGGTCAGGATCAGGTTGTAAAGGCTACGATCCTGGATAGTTCGGATGCAGCAGCAGACCGACAGTATAACCAAGGAATAACACTTTTTAATCAAAAGCAATTCGGAGATGCTTTAAAGGCATTCACCGAAGCGATTAAAATGAAACCAGGTTTCGAAAAAGCTTTCTACAACAGGGGTATCACTTATTTTGAACTAAACGATTTTGATAATGCATTAACGGATCTTGATAGTAGTATTGCACTCACTAAAAATGCAGATAGCTACTTCACTAAAGGAAAGATCTATGAATCAATGGGAAAAACTGATGATGCCTTATCATCATACAGTTCTGCGGTCGAGAATAAATCAACCCATGCCCAAGCGTATTATAACAGAGGTGTACTTTATTTCAATAGAAATGATTACGAGAAAGCGCTGGTAGATTTCTCGTCGTGTCTTCTAAATGATCGAACAAGTGCCTATGCATACAATGACCGCGGTAGTACGAAGCGTCAAATGGGAGACCTGAAAGGTGCTATTGCTGACTATAATGCAGCGATACAAATCGATAAAACATTGACATTCGTTTATAACAACCTTGCGAGTGCAAAAAGAAAGAATGGCGACTTGAAAGGTGCCATTACGGATTATTCAAAAGCAATCAGTCTTGATGCGAATTATACTCTTGCATACAACAACAGAGGAAGTGCTAAATATGATGCCGAGGATTACAAAGGGGCCATAGAAGATTTTACGAAAACAATCGAATTGGATCCTAAATACGCTTATGCATATAACAATAGAGCCGCTGCGAAATTCAAAATAAAAGATTACAATGGAGCAATTGAAGATTGTAACAAAGCAATCCAAATGGATCCGAATTACGGTTTCGCATACCTGAATAGAGGGAATGCAAAAGAAATGATGAGAGATGAAGCAGGCGCCTGTGAAGACTGGAAAAAAGCCGCTCAACTCGGAGTAGAATCTGCCAAAAGCAATATTGGAGATTGTAATTAATTCATCGAATCAGAACACATTAAGAAGAAAGCTATGAGATCAATACTATTTTCAGTTTTTGTCCTGATTACGGGAATAACATTTGGACAGAACGTGGAGTTTGAAAAGGACAACTTCAAAGACAACAAGGATGGTTTTAAAGAAGCCAAAGATAACCTGAAATCAGGAGATGAATTTTATGAGCAAGGACCCGTATTCTACAAAGATGCTCTTCCATTCTATGAAAAGGCCAATGCATTTAACCCAAATAATGCTCTACTGAATTATAAGCTTGGACAATGTTATCTGGCTTCAATTTATAAAGACAAAGCTCTTCCTCATTTGGAAAAAGCGCTGCAATTGAATCCAAATATTGATCCGACGATCAATTATTTTCTGGGAAAGGCATATCACCTGAAACTGGATTTCGATAAAGCAATTGCTTCGTACAGCAAATTCCAGAAAACTGCGATGAGTAACCAAGATCCTTCTGTGATACAGGATATTCAAATGAGAATTTCTCAGTGCTACAATGGAAAAGACCTGGTTAAAAATCCGATTCGTGTTTTCATTGACAATCTTGGACCAAATATCAACTCTCAATACAACGACTATGGTGCGGTAATTTCTGCTGATGAATCCGTTTTGCTTTTCACTTCGAGAAGACCTGGTTCAACAGGTGATAAGATCGATCCATTCCTGAATGAGCGTTTTGAGGATATCTACATATCTGAAAAGCAATCTGACGGAACGTGGTCTCCGGCCAGAAATCTTCCTAAACCAATAAACAGTGACAACCACGATGCCAACTCAGGGGTTTCGGCTGATGGTCAGAGATTCATTATTTATCTAGGAAAAGATAATGCCGGTGACCTTTATGAATCAGTTCTTGAAGGTGATACTTGGAGCAAGCCAGAAGCTTTCAATAAGAATATCAATACAAAGGATTACCATGAACCAACTGCTTGTTATTCTCCTGACGGAAACAAATTGTACTTCGTAACCGACAAACCGGGAGGATTTGGACAACATGACATCTATGTTTCTACGAAGGACGAAAAGGGACGTTGGGGTGAAGGAATAAATCTTGGAGCTGCTATTAATACTCAATTCAATGAAGAGGGAATTTTCATGCACCCTGATGGAAAAACATTGTATTTCTCATCTCAAGGGCACAGCTCAATGGGTGGTTTTGACATTTTCAAATCTGTTTATGACGAAACAACGAAACAATGGGGAAAGCCAGAGAACATTGGATATCCTGTAAACACTGCTGACGATGATGTTTTCTTTGTGATCTCAGCAAGCGGAAAGCATGGATATTATACTTCAATGAACGAAACGTCCCTTGGTTTAAGAGATCTTTACATGATCACATTCCTGGGACCTGAGAAGCCAATGATCCTGAACAATGAAGATCAGTTGATCGCTAGTGCTGCCAAGCCTGTCCAGGAATTGGTAGTTGCACCAACAGTGGAAGTGAAAGAAGCACAATTGACTTTGTTGAAAGGTGTTATTTCCGATTACCTCACAAAAGAAAAATTAGCTGCAGAGATCGAGATTGTGGACAATACAGCGAACAAAGTGATCGCTACATTCAAATCGAACTCATCAACAGGAAAATATCTTGTATCTCTTCCTGCCGGAAAAAACTATGGTATTGCAGTTAAGAGGGATGGATATTTATTCCATTCAGAGAACTTTGACATTCCTGCAACAGCAGCATTCCAGGAAGTTGAGAAGGACATCGAACTTAAAAAACTGGCTGTGGGTGGAAAGATCGTACTTAGAAACATTTTCTTTGATCTTGACAAAGCAACCTTACGTCCAGAATCAACTGCGGAGCTTGAGCGTTTAACCAAGTTGATGAACGATGTTCCAACATTGAAGATCGAATTAGGAGGACATACGGATTCAAGAGGTTCTGATACTTATAATCAGCAGCTCTCAGAGAAAAGAGCAAAGGCGGTTGTTGATTATCTTACGGCGAAAGGAATTTCTGCTGACCGCTTGAAATGGGCAGGTTACGGAGAAACCCAACTTGTTAACGGATGTAGCAACGGTGTACAATGTACAGACGAGCAGCATCAGGAGAACAGACGTACCGAATTTAAAGTACTATCATTATAAAATGAAGGCTCCAACAGGAGCCTTTTTTTTGACCATGCATTCAGAATTCAAAACTACCATAGAGTATTTAGATAAGCTAAAACTTCATATATTATTGATTCCAGGTGAAGTCTTAACTCAATCGAACGACAACCTGGAAAAAGGAAAGTTCAATCAGCGTTTTGTGATTCAATTAGATGGTAAGGTCGAGTGGCAAGGAGGAGTTGTCGCATTAGGAGAAGGGAATGGTTATATCACCGTGTCTTCAGCAAGAATGAAACAACTAGATGTTGAACGCTATGATGAAGTGCACGTCAAACTCACCAAAGATAAGTCCGAATTTGGTCATGAATTTCCTCAGGCCCTTGCCGAAATCTTCAGACAGGACATTGCCATTGAGAAACGATTTAAAGATTTAGCACCCGGAAAGCAAAGGACGATCATATACTACATCAATCAACCAAAATCACTTGAAAAACAGATCGAAAGAGCGTGGCTCTATATGACGAATCTTATGAAACTTCCAGAAGGAAAAGAAACTATGAAGGGTTTGTTTGGGAAAGAATAATACCCTAAGATTCTTTATCTTCGCAAAAAAAAATAATATGCGTGTTTATCTTGATAATGCAGCCACTACTCCTATTGCTCCTGAAGTTGTTGAAGCCATGATTCCAGTTCTGTCAAGTGAATTTGGAAATCCATCTTCAACTCACTTTTATGGTCGACAGGTAAAAGCATTAATTGAAACTTCAAGACGAAGCATTGCAAAATATCTCAACTGTCTACCTTCTGAATTGATATTTACTTCAGGAGGTACTGAGGCAGACAACATGGCTATCCATTCAAGCATCATTCAAATGGGTGTGAAACGCATCATCACTTCTTCCCTTGAGCATCATGCAGTTGGTCATACCGCAGAAGCACTTGCGAACTATTACCCTGAAGTTTCGGTTGAATTTGTGAGTGTTGATTCTAAAGGGAATGTAGATCTCAATGATCTGGAAAATAAATTGGCAAATGGTCCAAAAACACTGGTTTCCTTAATGCACGCAAACAACGAGATCGCTACACTACTCCCTCTTTCAAAAGTTAGCGAGATTTGCAGAAAATATAACGCGCTTTTCCATTCGGATACTGTTCAAACAATGGGACATTATCCCTTCGACTTGAAGGATTTGGATATCGATTTTATTACCTGTGCGGCTCACAAATTCCATGGGCCAAAAGGTGTTGGATTTTTGTACGTTAACAAAAGTGTCAAAGCAGAGCCTTTTATACATGGCGGAGCACAGGAAAGAGGGTTCCGTGGTGGAACAGAGAATGTATACGGTATTGTTGGATTGGCAAAAGCCATTGAGCTCGCTTATGAGGATGTAAATGGACATCAAGAACACGTGCAGGGATTGAAGACCTATATGATCGAACAACTTAAGTCTCATTTTTCAGATATTGACTTTCATGGTGAGGTCGACCCACAACGATCACTTTATACGGTACTGAATGTTTGCTTTCCGAAAACAGACAAAGCAGGAATGTTACTATTCACTCTAGATCTTAAAGGCGTAGCTGTTTCCGGAGGAAGTGCATGTTCATCAGGAGCAACAAAAGGATCGCATGTACTCGAAGGAATTGGAGCCGACATGACACGTCCTAACGTTCGGTTCTCCTTTTCGAGATATACTACAAAAGCGGAGATCGACTATGCATTGGAACAGGTGAAAACGGTCTTTGAAAAGACCCTTGCCTGAATTTCGTATATTTGATCTATGTCCTCGTCGCCTGATCTGCATATTTTAATTCTGTCTTCCTGGTATCCAACATTAGACCATCCTTTTCTGGGGAATTTTGTGCAAAGACAAGCTATAATTCTTTCTGAAAAATATAAAGTCACCATTGTTCATACTGTACCACTTGATGATCAGAAAGAAATTGAGATCAGCAAAAAAACAGACAACAATCTTACTGAGGTTTATGCCAAACATCCAAAAGGTTCTCATGTTTTTTCCCGTAGAAAACAGCGATTAAAAGCGTTGGATCTAGCTTTTAAACAGATCGAAAAACCTGATCTGATACATGGACAGATCATTCTCCCAAATGGATATTTGTTTGTAGCCGCAAAGGATCATTTTGGCTGTCCACTCATAGTTACTGAGCATGGTTCTTATTATCGTCCCGGAAGAAAAAACAAACTAACACTGAAAGAAAAATATGTCCTTCAACTCATTAGAAAAAATGCTGATCGACTAATTGCCGTTTCGAGCTTCTTACAAAAGGATATGGTTTCAATATTTGGAGATAAAAACATCTCTGTTATTGGCAACCCCGTGAATACTGAACTTTTCAGACCAAATAGTCAAAAACATATTTCAAACGCTCATTTCATTCATGTTTCGACGTTAGATCCGCAGATCAAGAATGTTCCTGGCATCCTTGAAGCAATGTCACTTTTAGTTCAAAAAGGTTATGAAGAAGTTCGTCTAACCATTGTTAGCGACGAAAACTATGAACACATTGCTGATAAGGTCAGCTCTATGGGACTTAATCGTTACGTTGATTTTGCGGGTCCTCTCACTTCCGAAGAGCTTCTCGATTATTACCAAAAAAGTACAGCTCTGGTAATGTTCTCTCATTATGAAACCTTTTCTATAGTGATTGCGGAAGCTTGGGCAAGTGGGATTCCGGTTATATCTACTCCAGTTGGAATTGCAGCTGAGATGTCGGAAGAAGCTGGGATTTTGGTAAAAGATAATGATCCATTAAGCCTGGCAATGGCAATGGAAAAGATAATTAACGACCTGCCCTTTGACCCGGTGACTATTCGTAAGGAAGCATTGAAATACACTGAACAAGCGTTTCTACATTCTATATCAGAGATCTACTATGCCACTCTCTAAAACTGAAATTATTCAATTTTGTCTCAACGAAGTTGAAACCAAGATCAATCAGTTGGAGAATGACATTCAAGAATTGAACAATTCTTTGAGTCAAGAGACAAAGAGCACGGCAGGTGACAAGCACGAGACAGGCAGAGCAATGGTCCAGCTTGAAATTGAATCTTACTCAAAGAATTTAAAGGATAAATCGATCCAGAGAGATTTTTTGAAGCGTCAACTCAGCAATACTAATCATGAGAATCTATACGCTGCGAGCAATGGTACTTATTTCCTGTCTGTCGGACTAGGTAAAGTAATGATCAACAACGAAACCATATTCGTTATTTCAAAGGATTCGCCAATCGGACAGCTGCTGATCAAAGTTAAACCGGGAGAAACCATTTTGCTGAATGGTCTAAAAATCCTGATTAATTCTGTAGAATGATCAAATAAGATCAGTCAGATCTCTAACTCCAGGCACTCGCTCTACTGTAAAACCTTCGGCATATCTTACGCCAATCGGACGTCCAAACTGCATCATTCCTCCCAGAATAAATTCAAAGAACTCTTCTCCTGATATGGGAGTTTGAGGTTCTTTGGAGTTGGGGTCATAAAACTGACTTTTATATGCCTTTATGGCCTCCAGTTTTCGGTCAATGTATTCTGTAACATCAACAACAAAATCTGGCTTGATATAACGATCTTGAATATAATGGAAGACAGTCTTTGGTCTGTATGCATCCTGCCTGACGCCATCAATACTCGTTTCTATCTTTCTTAATCCAGCATAAAAACAAGCGTCACTCACAAGTTTTGCTCCTCTTCCATGATCTGGATGACGATCATCAATCGCATTGGCTAAAACGATATCAGGTCGGTATTTACGGATCATTTGAATGATCTTGATCTTATTCTCCTCATTGTGTTCAAAAAAACCATCAATCATTTTAAGGTTTTCACGCACATTGAGTCCCAAAATATCAGTAGCTTTTTTAGCTTCTTTATTTCGTGTTTCGATGGAACCTCTTGTACCCAAATCTCCTTGTGTAAGATCAATAATCCCTACTTTATGACCTAGTGCGATGTGTTTAATTAATGTCCCAGCACATGAGATCTCCACATCATCTGGATGTGCTGCAAAAGCTAGAATATCTAATTTTTCAACCATAAATTCTTCTTAAAGGTCTTCACTTAACATTTTTTTATATTGTCTA
>CALCCB010000016.1 GCA_937899625.1 uncultured Bacteroidota bacterium | reverse complement strand
GATTAGTTGCAATACCCGCCTGAATAACCACGTACCTTTCATAATAGATGATCTGATCCAACTTTTTCGTCGGAAGTCCAAGTAGATAACCGATCTTGTTAGGTAGTGAACGGAAATACCAGATATGAGCAACCGGAACCACCAATGAAATGTGTCCCATTCTCTCACGTCTTACTTTCTTTTCGGTTACTTCCACACCACAACGGTCACAAACGATCCCTTTGTAACGGATACGCTTGTATTTTCCACAGTGACATTCATAATCCTTAACCGGTCCGAAGATTCTTTCACAGAACAATCCGTCTCTTTCCGGTTTATATGTACGATAGTTAATCGTTTCCGGCTTAAGTACTTCTCCACTTGATTGCTCAAGGATCACCTCAGGCGATGCCAATGAGATCGTGATCTTGTTAAAGCTACTTTGTTTTTTTGGTGTTTCTTTTCTGTAAGCCATTTTCTTGCTTCTTTTCTAATTCAACAACTCGACGGTTAGTCTAATGAAATATTCAGACACAATCCTCTCAATTCATGTAACAATACATTGAATGATTCAGGAATTCCTGGTTCAGGAATATTGTCTCCTTTAACAATAGACTCGTATGCTTTCGCACGACCCATTACATCATCCGATTTCACCGTTAGGATCTCCTGAAGGATGTTAGCAGCACCGAATGCTTCAAGTGCCCAAACCTCCATTTCTCCAAAACGCTGACCTCCGAACTGAGCCTTACCTCCAAGAGGCTGCTGAGTGATCAATGAGTATGGTCCGATCGAACGAGCGTGCATCTTATCGTCAACCATGTGAGATAATTTCAGCATGTAGATCACACCAACAGTTGCAGGCTGGTGGAATTTCTCCCCAGTACCTCCATCAAACAGGTAAGTTTTACCCGATCTAGGAACTCCAGCTTTGTCTGTCCAGTCATTGATCTCATCCGGATGCGCTCCATCGAAGATCGGAGTTGCAAACTTAACTCCAAGCTTTTCTCCTGCCCAACCAAGTACAGTTTCATAGATCTGTCCAAGGTTCATACGAGAAGGTACCCCTAGTGGGTTCAACACGATATCAACCGGTGTTCCGTCTTCAAGGAAAGGCATATCCTCAACACGAACGATGTTCGCTACGATACCCTTGTTTCCGTGACGTCCGGCCATCTTATCACCCACTTTCAGCTTACGCTTCTGAGCAACATATACCTTAGCAAGTTTCACGATTCCTGCTGGAAGTTCATCTCCAACTGAAATATGGAATTTCTTGCGCTTATAAGTTCCAAGAAGGTCATTCGCTTTGATCGTAAAGTTATGTATAACTCTACCAACCAATGTATTCACGTGAACATCAGAAGTCCAGTTTGTTGGATTCACGATCGTAAAATCGATCGCAAATAAATTCTTCTGTGCGAACTTCGTTCCTTTCTTGATGATCTCTTCTTTGAAATTATTGTAAACTCCGGAAGATTTATTCTCTCCAAGTACCTTAAGTAGCTTTTCAACTAACTTCTCTTTTAGCGCTGCATAATCCTTTTCGTATTCTGCATCAAGAGTTTCAAGTACAGGCTTATCCTGAGCTTTCGCTTTTCTATCCTTGATTGCACGAGAGAACAACTTCTTCTCAATAACAACACCTCTTAATGAAGGTCCTGCTTTCAACGAAGCATCTTTAACGTCTCCTGCCTTATCTCCGAAGATCGCTCTAAGAAGTTTTTCTTCCGGTGAAGGATCTGTTTCTCCTTTAGGAGTGATCTTACCGATAAGAATATCACCTTCCTTGATCTCAGCACCAATTCTGATCAATCCGTTCTCGTCAAGATCTTTTGTTGCTTCTTCAGAAACGTTAGGAATATCAGCTGTTAATTCTTCCATACCTCTCTTTGTATCTCTTACTTCAAGAGAGTACTCATCAATATGGATAGAAGTAAATACATCATCACGAACAACTCTTTCAGAGATCACGATCGCATCCTCGAAGTTATATCCTTTCCAAGGCATGAACGCTACTTTCAAGTTTTGTCCAAGTGCAAGTTCTCCTTGCTGAGTTGCGTATCCTTCACACAATACCTGTCCTTTTTCAACGCGATCACCTTTTTGAACGATCGGCTTAAGGTTGATACATGTACTTTGGTTCGTCTTAGCAAATTTTGTAAGAGGATATCTTGTGATCTCACTATCGAAGCTCACTAACTTGTCCTCGTTATTCCAATCGTACTTAATTACGATCTCATTTGCATCAACATATTCAACAACTCCGGAACCTTCAGCATTGATCAATACACGTGAATCACGCGCAACCAACTGCTCAATTCCAGTACCAACGATCGGCGAATTCGGCTTTAAAAGCGGAACTGCCTGACGCTGCATGTTAGATCCCATCAGGGCACGGTTGGCATCATCGTGCTCAAGGAATGGAATAGAAGATGCCGCAATCGATGCAATCTGGTTGGCACCTACGTCCATTAGATTCAATTCAGATGGCCCTACAACAGGGAAGTCACCTTCATATCTTGCTTTAACCACTTCAGTAAGGAAGTTACCTTTCCCGTCAACCTTTGCATTTGCCTGAGCGATCATTTTCGCATCCTCTTCTTCAGCAGAAAGATAAAGTGGTTCCTTTTCAAGTGCTACTTTTCCGTTTTCTACTTTTCTATAAGGAGTTTCAATGAATCCTAATTTGTTCACCTTCGCGAATACACAAAGAGAAGAGATCAAACCAATGTTTGGCCCTTCTGGTGTTTCAATCGTACAAAGACGACCGTAGTGAGTGTAGTGAACGTCACGCACCTCAAACCCTGCTCTCTCTCTCGAAAGACCACCTGGCCCTAGTGCAGACAAACGACGCTTGTGAGTTACCTCCGACAGCGGGTTTGTCTGGTCCATAAACTGAGAAAGCTGGTTTGTTCCGAAGAATGAGTTGATGACTGATGATAGTGTCTTCGCATTAATAAGGTCAATTGGAGTAAAGACCTCATTATCACGAACGTTCATTCTTTCACGGATCGTTCTTGCCATTCTTGCAAGACCTACACCGAATTGAGCATAAAGCTGCTCACCAACTGTTCTTACACGTCTGTTTGACAAGTGATCGATATCATCAACATCTGCTTTTGAATTAATTAATTCAAT
>CALCCB010000015.1 GCA_937899625.1 uncultured Bacteroidota bacterium | reverse complement strand
AAAGTCAAAAACACTTTTGGTTGTGGAGCGATCAGATATACGGAATTGAAAGGGGGAAAAATCAAAAAAGTGGCATTTTGCGGTGGCTCCGGAAGTTTTTTGCTTCAGGATGCAATCCGCCAGGGAGCAGATATTTTTATCACAGGAGACTTTAAATATCACGAGTTTTTTGATTCTGAAAAGAAGATCGTTATTGCGGACATTGGGCATTATGAATCAGAGCAGTTCACCATAAATTTATTGGGTGATATTTTGAAGAAAAAATTTGCTACCTTTGCCGTCCGTTTAACGGAGATTAATACAAATCCAATTAATTACATTTAGCACATGGCAGGTACTGCAACAAAATCAGAGGCTACTGTAGCAGAGAAACTGGACGCATTGTTTGAACTGCAGAAGATCGATTCTGAGATCGATAGAATTCGTACGATCAGAGGTGAATTACCTCTTGAAGTTCAGGATCTTGAAGACGAGATCAGTGGTCTTGAGACAAGAATTTCAAAGATCGAAGATGAAATCAAAGAGCTTGATACTGAGATCACGGATCGAAAAAATGCCACTAAGGATGCTGAAACTGCAATCGCAAAGTACAAGGAGCAGCAGAATAATGTAAGAAACAATCGTGAATTCGAATCTTTGGCAAAGGAGATCGAGTTCCAGGAGTTGGAAATCAAATTACACGACAAGAAGTCGAAAGAAGCAAAGTTAAAGATTGAAAGTAAGAAGGAGATCCTTGATGAAGCTAAAGAAAGATATGAGTTCCGTGCTGGAGATTTGAAAACGAAGAAGTTAGAATTGGATGAGATCGTTGCAGAAACTCAGAAGGACGAAGATAAGCTGGTGAAGCAATCGGATGATGCAAAGAATAAGATCGATGCTCGTTTACTTCAGGCATATGTTCGTTTGAGATCTAATGCGAAGAACGGTTTGGCAGTTGTTTCAATTGAAAGAGATTCTTGTGGAGGATGTTTTAATAAGATCCCGCCTCAGCGTCAGCTTGATATTCAGTCAAAGAAGAAAGTTTTGGTATGTGAGCACTGTGGAAGAGTATTAGTTCCAAGTATAGCTACTGAAGAATAATTCAAAGATAATTTCAAAAAAAAGGGTGGATTTGCTTCCGCCCTTTTTTATACCATAATTTTTATCATGCGGTTCAGTGATTACAACATCGTAAAGGAGCTAAAAGACAGGTTGGAAGAGGTTGGTTTTAAAAAACCGACCGATATTCAATTTAAGTCGATCAAGCATATTCTTGAAGGTGAGGATGTGATGGCTGTCGCACAGACAGGTACGGGCAAAACAGCTGCTTTTGCAATTCCTGTTATTGATAAACTGGCTCGTTCCAAAAGAAGGAAGGGGTCTAGTTCTGTGAGATGTTTGGTCATGGTTCCTACACGAGAATTGGCAAAACAGATCTCGGAAGTTTTTCTTGATCTTGGAAAATATGCGCCGGTTAGAACGCTGGGATTATATGGTGGAGTTGATCAAGAACATCAAATCAGGACGTTGAAAAATGGAGTGGACGTTCTTGTGGCAACTCCCGGAAGAATGTTCGATCTTATCGCACAGGGGGCTTTGGATGTAAGCGGATTGGAGTTTCTAGTTCTTGATGAAGCAGATCTTATGCTCGACCTTGGCTTCAACAAGGACATTCAGGATATTCTCAGAAAGATCCCGAAAAAAAGACAAACCTTATTCTTTACGGCTACGATCGATAAGCAGATTAAAAAGCTTGCATACGATGTGGTTAGAGATGCCATAAGGATCCAAATCTCTCCTAAGAATCCGGTTGCCGGTAATATTGAACATGCTGTTGCTTTTGTTGAGATGGATGATAAGCGATTCTTTCTTGAGAACATGCTGAAAGAATTCGAAGAATTGAAGTTCATTGTTTTTGTTCGAACCAAAGTTAGGGCGGAGAGAGTCGTGGCAGCAATGGAACGTGTTGGGATCAAAACAGAGGCGCTTCACGGCGGAATAGAACAGAAGGAACGGTTCTCCATTCTTGACAGGTTTCGATCAGGTGAAAACAAAGTTCTGATCACTACGGATGTGGCATGCAGAGGAATCGACATTCCTACAGTGGATTACGTGATCAACTACGATCTACCTGAGAATCCCGAAAATTATGTGCATCGATGCGGAAGAACGGGGCGAGGAACAAGAAAAGGACAGGCCTTGTCATTCTGCAGCGACAGTGAAAATCTTTTTCTTCAGGCCATCGAATTGTACACAGGAGAAGAGGTGGAGCATTATCACATTGATCCGGCGGATTATAAGGAGATCATTAATGATTCAGATGATCCTACCTATAATTGGAAGAAGTTGATCGATCAGGCAAATAAGGAGAATGGCAAGGAAGATGAGTGGTGATCACTCAATGCTTTTTACCAGAATAAAATCTCTTTGCTGATCTTTTCCTAACCAAAAATCATGTTCTCCAATTTGGGTAAAACCCATCCGGAAATAGAATTCCTGAGCTTTTAAATTTTTTTCCCAGACACCAAGCCAGATTTGGGTTATCCCTTTTCTTTTAGCAATTGATTCTGAATACTCTAAAAGAAATTTCCCGGCCCCAAAGCCTTGAAATTCGTTCAGAATATAGATCCTTTCTATTTCAAGTTCCCTGTCATTGCTTTTTTGAGCTGGG
>CALCCB010000014.1 GCA_937899625.1 uncultured Bacteroidota bacterium | reverse complement strand
TCCTATCAGATTTTTCAATTTTTTGGTTACTCCCTTTAGGGGTGATTGCCTTTGGGATAGCTTTTTGGCTATATTCAAAAAATCAATGGATCCAATCTTTGTCTGCAAAGCAGAAGTGGGGAATGTTGACGTTGAGATCTGTTGCAATTTTCTTGCTTCTTGTTCTTATACTGGGAATCACCATTAAAAACAAGTCCCTCGTTGAAGAGCCTCCGGTGATCATCACGATCTATGATAATTCTTCTTCGATGTTGAATTATTCGGATTCTTCAAAATTAAAGTCCAGAATTTCTGAATTTCGATCTGCATTGGAAGATGAAAGCGAAGGTGAATTTGAGTTTTTCAATATTCGAACAGGACAGGAGGTTAGCTATGAAGATAACTTGGATTTCAAGGATGGTTATACTGATCTTTCCGGTGCATTTCTGAGGATTAAAGAAGATTTTTACAACCGAAATATTGGCGGAATCATTCTTGTGTCAGATGGCAATTACAACAAAGGAGCTCATCCTGTGTATGCTGCTGAGAATATAAGTCTTACCCCGACTTTTTCATTGTATGTTGGGGATACCATCAAGAAAAGGGACCAGTTTGTGAAGAACATTTCGTCCAATCAAGTTGCATTTTTAAATAATAAATTTCCAGTTCAAATAGATGTTGAAGCGTACAGGTTTGGTGGTGTATCTACTGAATTGTCTGTGTTCAAGAACGGGAAAAAGATCACTACAGAGAAAATAAATTACAAAAAGGGGAGTCAAGATTTTAAACAGGTAGATCTTATGTTGGATGCCGATGAAGTCGGGACGCATATCTATACAGTTAGGCTTACGAATGAATCCAATGAGTTTAATTACAAGAATAATTCAAAGACCTTTTACATTGAAGTGATTGACTCCAGAAGTAAAGTATTACTTCTGGCTTCAGCCCCACATCCTGATGTTTCAGCAATAAAACAGGAGTTGGAGAAAAATGAAAATCTGGAGATTTCTTCTGAATTAATATCAGAATGGAAGGGGGAGCTGAACAAAGTAGATTTGCTAGTCCTGCATGATGCACAGGATCTTTCGGCAGAACAATTGAATAAAATTGAAAGATCAGGAATATCAAAACTTGTGATAATCGGAAGCAAGATAAGTAATGCAGATCTCAAAAGTCTTGGTATTAAAATAACCTTGCCCGCCGGTAAGAAAAGGGACGAAAATCAGGCGTATCTAAATGATGGGTTTAGTTCATTTGAGATCTCTGAGGATCTCAAAGAAGAATTCAACTACTTCCCTCCGCTTAATAGTCCGTTTGGTACCATCAAAACAGGTCAGGGGAATGTTTTTCTTTATCAACGAACTGGAACCATTCGAAAAAAGGATCCTTTGGTTGTTTTCGGCGAAGAAAATAAAGCCAAATACGGTGTAGTTTTAGGAGAGGGTATCTGGAGATGGAGAGTTAACGATTACGCAAGACATCAGAATCATGAACGCTTTAATGAGTTGATCTCAAAATGGACGCAGTATTTGATGGTTAAAAGAGATAATTCACCTTTGAAGATCAGTTTGCCAGAAAGGTTTTCAGAAACAGAAGAAATTACATTAAATGCAACTTATTTAAATGATGCTTTGGATCCAATAAAGAATGCTCGGTTGTCATTTGTTTTAACAAAAGAAGATGGGACCTCAAGTAATCATGTTTTTGCTTCTCTGGGCACGGGTTATAAGTTAGAACTTGGAAAGTTGAAAAGAGGAAAATACAATTGGTTGTGTACCTCAGAATTCAATGGAAAAAAACATTCAAGAAAAGGCTCATTCATTGTTGAAGAGAATTCGATCGAACAGATCTACAGTAATTCAGATATTCAGGTTTTAAGGCAGCTGGCGTTAAGGACAAATGGTTCTGTTCATTCTTTAGCCAATTATAAAGATTTGATAAAAGCCATCAATCAGCGTGGTGATATTGCTACCTTGAGCCAAGAGAAAATTACATTTAACGGTTTGATAGATCTAAAATGGATCTTCTTCTTGTTCTTTATATCTATAGGTCTCGAATGGTTTCTGAGAAGATATCTTGGAGCTTATTAATTCCTAATATTTCTGAATCGTAAACGGCTATTTTTTGATGCTCAATCTAGTGATTGAATATTTCTTTGCATTTTTTATTCAAGAAGCAACCATCCATTAACAAATGGTGTCCTTTACGTTAACAATATTAAGTAAATTGGAACTCATCAAACTTGCTTATGAAGAAACTGCTACTGATCTTATCTCTGGTCTCTGTTTCGACTGGATTTCATTCTCAATATTGCACTACTGTCGGTCCTTCCAGTACAATAGACTCAAACGTTGAACTTGTTCAATTGACGGGCGCATCAGGGGGCATTAATTATACGGGTTGTCCGGGTGTGGTTGGATTGCAGGATCTGACCAGTATGAGCACCATCCTTAATGCGGGTTCGGCATATACGATTTCTGTGAA
>CALCCB010000013.1 GCA_937899625.1 uncultured Bacteroidota bacterium | reverse complement strand
ATCTGCGATGATTGTTGTAAATACTATTGTGGCAAAACAATTACAATTGTTTAAAAAATCTGTAGATGCTCGAATCGCAAAAGGAGAATCTAAAGATGAAGCAATCTTAAAAGAATTACAATTGCTTATTAAAAGCTCTAAGAAAATACGCTTCGAAGGAAATGGATATGGTGACGAATGGAGAATTGAAGCTGAGAAAAGAGGATTAAGCAACTTAAAAGATACACCAAGGGCTTTGAAGGTATGGGGAGAGAAGAAAGTAGCTGCTTTGTTCGACGAAATGGGCGTACTTACTTTTAGGGAATTGGAGGCAAGAAAGGAGATCGAATTCGAGAATTATATTCTGAAAATCCAGATTGAAGCTCGTATCATGGGTGATGTTGTTCAATCAATGATCATTCCTTCTGTGATCGAATATCAGAATAAATTGATTGCGAACGTTCAGGGGTTGATCAATGTTCTTGGAGATAAAGCTGGAAAAGAAGCGGCAAAAGGTCAGATCGAATTGATTCAGCGTATTTCAGTTCACTTGAATCAGATGAAGCACGCAGCTGATCACATGTTAAAAGAAAGAAAGGCAGCGAACCAGATCGAGCATGCAGAAGAAAAGGCTGAAGCGTATTGCGATAAAGTAAAGGTTCATTTTGATGAGATCCGTTATCATGCTGATAAGCTTGAACTTTTGATCGATGACGAAATGTGGCCATTGCCAAAGTTCAGAGAGATGTTGTTTACGAGATAATTATTTGACATGAAATAGTGAGCCCGGTTTATCCGGGCTTTTTATTAATCTTTTGTTGAAAAGAATAATGGTTTGATTCTCTCGATTTGAATTTTGATCTTTAACTTTGTTTAAAATTATTCTAAATAAGGTGCGAGTAATCCTAGCAGATAGTAATGATCTTATGAGAGTTGGTTTAAGAACTGTTCTCAATTCCATCGATAAGGTGAAGATCGTCGGTGAAGCAAGGGATAATGACGAATTGATGGAGCAAGTGAGAAATTTCGGTGCTTCATTGATCGTGATCGATTATACATCACCTGGTTTCGATATCGATATTATTCGAAAGGCAATTCAAGAATCTTCTGAATCGAAAGTACTGGCGATAACACCTGAACAATCTGCACAGGTATTGGTAGATGCATTGCGCACAGGAGTGCGCAGTTATGTCAAAAAGGACTGTGATCTTGGGGAGATCGTGAATGCTGTCAAGGAAACTTCAAGAGGAAATAAATTCTTTTGTGGCCAAATCCTCGAAACAATTCAGAAAGCATCAATTAATGTTGACGACATAGATTTTGAATCTTTCTCATGCGAACCTGTCGTACTTTCTGAACGCGAAAATGAGATCATCGTCTTGATCGCTGAAGGTAATACGAATGCTCAGATCGCAGAACAGCTCTTTTTATCGAACCATACCATCAATACTCACCGAAAGAATATAATGGCAAAATTAGGAGTGAAGAACACTGCTGGTATCGTGATGTATGCTGTTAAAACCAATCTGGTTTCACCGAATAAGTTTCTGTTCGCTGCAGATAGCATTTAATTTTTTCCTTTCATCTACTGTGTTTTGAATGATTTAGCATGATAATTGCTTAAATTCTCAATAAAAAAATGAACCGAATTGATACCTTGTTGTATAAAGGTGAAAATAAACACAGATGAAACAGGTTGCTATTGCATTTTTCCTAATTAACTACTTGACCTTTTACGGACAAGTAGCCAATGGAAATACCATCACCAATTCAACCAATAACGCGGCAGAACCGGTCCCTTCTCTACAAGAGCAAGAGCTGGACACGATTGCTGTGGATCAGGAGTCATTGGCGCCAAAGAATTACAGACAAGAATCCAAAAAAGCAAAGGTTAGTTCAGTTTCTAAAGCGGAATCTGTGAGTTACGACAGGGAAGAGTCCACTGTTGTATCGACAAGAGCAGCAGAAAATTTCGTAGTTACAAAATCCCAGGTTTCAAATAGTCGAACTCAACGATCTCCTTCAAAAGAGTATCAAAATTTGATGGAATCTTCTGTGAAAGAATTGGAAAGAACCGCGCCAGAATCATTTGAATATCATTTCTACAAGTATCAATCCGGTAACTTTAACACGGATCTTGGTGAGCATTTAAATAAAGCTGAAGAGCTTCGCCCAAATAATTCTGATGTACAAGTGCAGAAAGTTGCTTATTCGATCATCTTAAGTGATACAACGAGCGCAAAGATGTATTTGGAGAAGTTAGAAAAATCAGATCGGTTAACGGATGAGGTGATCATGTACACGGAAGATCTTTTGCTTTCGGTACCTGAAAAAGGAGCATTGATCACACACGGTTTGGATGATACCTACGGAGCCTATTATAATCAGATCAATAATGATGTTCGCAACGATGTCACGGTTGTTTCACTTGATATGATGCAGAGTCCTCAAATGAGGGAGAAATTGAAGCAGAAAGGATTTAACGTTCCAGAATCACAGGTAGTGGATGTTAATTATATGAAGTCTCTGTGTGAGACGAACAAGGACAAGAATCTGTCCATTTCCATGACGGTGCCAAAGGAATACTTGACCGAAATTAAAGGAAACTTATATGTAGAAGGATTGACGTTTAAGTATTCTGATAATTTGAACTACAACAATTTTTACAGGAACGACTATTTATGGAGTGAAGTGCTTACTATGAAATTGGCAGAACAGGCAAAGACTGATAAAGGGAAGCAGCTGACTTCAAACTACCTTCCAATGTTACTGCAGTTATCTAAATTCTATGGGGAAGCGAATGAAAAGGAAAAGAAGAAGAAGGTAGATGATGAGTCAGAAAAGGTCTCTGTACAATGCAATAAATATGAACAAGTCAAAAAGATAAAAAGCTCGTATTGATGAGATTGATCAAACCATCATACGCAGAGATGTCAGATGAGGCTTTGATGAGATCCATGAGAAATGGAGATCAACGAGCTTTTGATGAGATCTACAAAAGGTACTCGGGTCCACTACTTGGGTATTTCATGCGTATGCTTTGGCGTGATCGGGAAAAGGCAGAGGACTTTGTACATGATTTATTTGCTAAGATCATTCGTAAACCAGACTATTTTGACATGGAAAGATCGTTTAAAACATGGATTTATTCAGTGGCAAATAACATGTGTAAGAATGAATACAAGAAACAAGAAGTCAGAAAAGGCATGAGCAATGGCCTGGACAATCATTTTTCACTTTCGGATACAAATGTTAATGTGATGGGTGAAGTTCAGGATTCATTTTTCAGAGAAGCATTTGAGCGGGGAATGCAATCCCTTGATGAGAAGCATAAGGAGGCTTTTGCTTTACGTCATATGGAAGGTTTGTCCATAAAGGAGATATCGGAGATCTTGGATATCAATGAGGGGACAGTGAAGTCCAGGATATTTTATGCAACAAAATATCTGGCAGAAGAATTGAAAGTTTTTAATCCAGTCATAAACAGATGATCATGGAAAATGTAGAAGAAATAATAGTAAAGAAGAACTATCACGAACTTTCAGGGGATGAAAGAGAGCTGATTGGTGAATTGGCAGGGACTGAAGAGGAGTTTGAGCAAATGAAATTTTTGTTTTCTCAAATGGAGATGATGAAGGATAGGGAAGTTCTTGAACCAAGAGCTGAGACCAAACATTCCTTGGATCATTTGTTCCAGGAAACGCATCAACAAAAAGCTAGGGGAGGGATCTGGTTAAATTCGGTACTTGTGGCCTTATATCCGGTCGAAAGACCAGCGTATAAAAGGCCTTTGTTGCAAGTGGCCGCAGCTGTATTGGTGATCTTGTTAGTCGTTCCACTCTTTAATCAGCGCATTGAGCCAAGCACTCCTGCTCAATTGGCAAAAAATGAAATCAAGCAGGAGTCCGATCCTATCGTGGATGAAAAGAAAGAAGAAACTTCAACTGAAAGTTCAGAACAATTAAAAGAACAGCAGGCCGCAGCGCCACCAGTGACAAAAGAACCGGTTCCTCATAATGGTTTTGTGAGAGACGATCTATCGATGCCAATCGCAATTGATAAGTTCGTTTCAGCGGAATCGGATGCTGCAGTCGGAGCAACGTCTACATTCTCCATTGTTGATGTAGCGCCTGAGATGGCAAGCACTGAAATTAAGTCTGATCATCCGGATGGTGTGTTTGTTGGAGATCATATGCTGACATCAATGTCTGCGGCAGATCAACCGGAGCTTCTGGATCTGTTGACTGCAACCTTTTAAAAAAGAAAAAGCCCCGAAGGGCTTTTTTTATTTCTTGTAGAAAGGTAGCTTGACCACCTTCGCTTTTATTCCTTTATCTCGGATGCTGATATAGATCTCAGAATCAAGTTTCGAATGATCAATCTCAACATATCCTAATCCGATTCCGATCTTCATTGAAGGAGACATTGTTCCTGAAGTCACCTTACCAATTACATTTCCATTTGCGTCTTCGATCGGGTAGTCATGTCTTGGAATACCTCTGTCGACCATTTCAAAAGCAACCAGTTTTCTGGTAACTCCTTCTTCTTTTTGTTTTTGAAGTTTGTCTGAGTCAACAAATTCCTTTGTGAACTTCGTGATCCAGCCTAATCCTGCCTCTAAAGGCGATGTTGTGTCGTCTATATCATTTCCATATAAACAGAATCCCATTTCCAAACGCAATGTGTCTCTTGCTGCTAAACCAATTGGTTTGATGCCGAAAGGAGCGCCAGCTTCAAAAACTTTATTCCATAGTTCTTTTACGTCTTCGTTCTTCACATACACTTCAAAACCTCCACTTCCTGTATAACCAGTTGCAGAAACCATGACGTTGTCGATACCTGCGAATTTTCCCATTTGGAAAGTGTAGTACACCATGTTCGAAAGATCAATATCAGTAAGCGATTGCATCGCTTCTGCTGCTTTAGGTCCCTGAATAGCCAATAAGGAATATTCATCTGAAAGATTTTCCATTTCAACGCCTAGGTCGTTGTGCGAAGAGATCCAATTCCAGTCTTTCTCAATGTTGGACGCATTGACAACAAGGAAATATTCATTTTCAGATTTTCTGTAGATGATCAAGTCGTCAACAATTCCTCCTTTACCATTCGGCATACAAGAATATTGCGCTTTTCCATCAAAAAGTACAGAAGCGTCATTGGTAGAGATCTTCTGGATCAGATCCAAAGCTTTTGGTCCTCTTAAAACAAATTCCCCCATGTGGGATACATCGAAAACACCAACGCCGTTACGAACGGTTTCATGTTCTGCATTAACGCCTTCGTATTGAACAGGCATATTGTATCCTGCGAAAGGGACCATCTTCGCTCCAAGCGAAATATGAATATCAGTAAGTGCTGTGTTTTTCATTCTCTATTATTAAAGTGTCCAAATGTACATTTTTTGTGTATTCTATCTTAGAAAAGCGACGATAAATCCTTACCTACTTGGGTTCCGATTGCAACGCCCATTCCACCCATGCGTAATCCGATTCCTATGCGGGAGGAGTATTTACGTACGATTGGTTTTTTCGTATTTCCAACCCCCATAATTCCTGCCCATTCGTGCTCGATAGTGTATTGTTTTCCTGGAATGATCATGTCATTCAATAATTGCTTCAAGGCATTAATGATCTGTTCGGTCGTATTCATTGCAGTGGTTGTTTCTCCTTCGAAATCAAGATTTCGTCCACCTCCAAGGAGGATTCTTCCATCAATATTTCTGAAATAATAATATCCTCGATCAAAGTGAAAAGTTCCTTTCAATTTTAGATCTGGGATCATAGAAGTTAAGATCACCTGAGCTCTTGCGGGTTTGACATCTTCCTCAATTAGCCTTGCTGCAAATCCATTTGTGCAGACCAGTACATTGGCTGCTTTGATCTCTCCGATATTTGTTTTTAAACAAACCTCATTTGGAGCTTCTTGTATTGCAGAAACATCAATTCCATTGATCACCTGGATGGATGATCGATGAACGAGATCTAAATAAGCGAGGTTCATTTTTCCAGTGTTGATCTGACCTTCTAATCGATTATTAAAAGAGGTGAACGTTCCTGAGATCCCAAATTTCTCATAAAGTAGGTTGTCCTCCGAAAAGACATTTTTCTCGCCAGTAATCTCCAATATTTTTTGATTCAGATAGTCCATTTGATCATAAACTTGACCTGCAATTGCTTCATCACCTTTTTTAATGATATCCCACGATCCGTTGAGTTGAAGATCAAGAGAACTGTCTCCAACCAGTTCTCGTAAATAACTTAATCCTTCCCATCTTTTTTGAACAGTTTCCCACACTGTGCTTTCATCATACTGTGAAAGGTCATCCAATAATTCAGTTGCACTTCCGAAGCACGCAAAACCGGCATTTTTTGAGCTGGCACCGGAGGGGAGATATCCACGTTCAATCACAAGGATCTTACTGTTTGGGTATTTTTTTCTTAAATGAATGGCAGTGCTGTATCCAACAATTCCGGCTCCAATGATAAGGAAATCAATTCCTTCAAAATAGCTGGTCTTTTCCCAGTAGGAGAGATCGTTAATATTGATCATTTTAAGGGGTTAAATTGAACAATTTTGCTCATATTTGTAAATAAATCAGTTCAAAATTAAACCAATTCTGTAACTGGGTGTACGGGCTTGCGTTTAAACAATGAGTATGAAGTACTTTTTACTCTTTCTTGGGGTTTTTATGTCGTGGATTTTATCCGCACAGACTTTAACATTCGGTTTTAAAGGAACAGTTTCCAATTTCGAGAGTGGAAAAAATGAATCTGGAGTTACAGTGCAGATCATTCAGGATGGAAAGCCTGTTGGGAGTGCAACAACTTCTTCCAATGGAAAATATCAGGTTAAAGGACCTGTTAATTACAAAAAACCTTTCAAAGTTCAGTTTACCAAGGCTGGAATGGCAACGAAGTTTGTGAACTTCGATTTCAAAGAAATTAATGAAGAAGATACACCAGCAGGATCGGAATTCTATCCGGTTTCTGACTTCTCGATGACAATGATCACGAGTAAACCTGAGGTGGATCTTTCATTCTTGAACAACGAACCTGTTGGTGCGTTTTACTGGAATTATTCTTCGAATAGGGCAGAATCCGATAATGCTTTAAGAGATCGGATGAAGAACAAAGTAGAGAAACTGATCAATGATGCTCAGAAAAACAATGCTGAGAATGATGCTAAGTACCAGGCATTGATCGTTGAAGCGGATAATCTGTACAACGCACAGAAGTGGGAGGAGGCTTTATTGAAATATGAAGCAGCACTATCGATAAAGCCAACTGAAAAACATCCAAGCGATCGAATCAATGAGTTGGATGCGTTGATCCTCGCAAAGAAAAAAGAAGACCTTGCTAATCAGCAAGCAGATTACGAGTATAACAATCTCATCAAGGCAGCAGATGCATTGAGGGATCAGAAGAAGTATGAGCCGGCGATCGTAAAGTACGAAGAAGCGCTTCTTAAGAAGGATGAAGATTATCCGAGAACACAGATCTCAGAATTAAAAAAACTCGTTGAACAGCAAAAGAGCCAGGCTGAGATTGACGCAAAATATAATGAGGCCGTAAAAATGGCTGACATGTTCTACAATCAGAAATCATATCTGTCTGCAAAGGATAAATACATCATCGCAAATAATCTTAAACCTCAGGAACAGCATCCTATTATTCGTTTAGCGGAAATTGAGAAAAAGCAGAATGAGCTGAATGAGGCGAATGAAAAAAAGAAAAAATATGAGGATGCAGTTGCTGCTGCAGATGCTTTTTTTGGCCAGGAACAATATGAGGATGCCAAGGCCAAATATCTTGAGGCTTTGACCTATGAATCAGGAGCAACCTATCCGACGTTAAGAATAAAAGACTGTGATAAGAAAATTGCTGAATTACTGGCTCAAAAGCAAAAGCAAGAGAAGATTGACAAACTTTTACAGGAAGGAGCGACCTTCTTTGACCAAGCGAAGTGGGTTGATAGTAGAGGAAAATACAATGAGGTTTTGATTCTTGATCCGGGGAATCTGGTTGCAAAGGATCGTTTGTCAGAGATCGATGTGAAGATCAAAGAAGCTGGTGATCTAGCCGCTCAGGAGGCTAAATTCAACAAACTGGTTGGTGAAGGAGATGTCGCTGTAAAGGGATTGAAATGGCAAGATGCCAAATCGAAATACGAGGAAGCGCTTGGTATTAAAGAGGATTCTGCCGTTCGAGGAAAATTAGATGGCGTTCTGGCAAAGATCAAGGAGGAAGAGGAAAAAGCAAATCTAGAAGCAAAATTCCAGGAGCTGAAGACACAAGGATTGCAGCTTGCAATTGAACAAAAATGGTTTGAAGCAAAAGATGTGCTTACTCAGGCAAAAGATATCAAGGCAGATCCTGTTGTTATTCAGAAATTGAAGGAGGTCGAGGAAAAGATCAAATCGAATGAGGCATTATTGAAACTTGAGGAAGAATACAATTCATTGATCGCCGAAGCACAGTCCAAAGAAGGAAGTAAGAATTACGACGGAGCAATTGCAAAATACAAAGAAGCATCATTAAAGAAACCGGCAGAAAAAATGCCGAAGGACAAGATCATTGAGCTTGAATTGTTGAAAAAGGATCTTGCAAAACAAGCAGAGATCGATGCGAAGTATGATGCTTTTATGAAGAAGGGGAACGAGTTGATGGCGCTTCAAAAATATTTAGATGCCATTAAAGAGTTCAATAGTGCCCTTGCAATTAAGCCTGAGGAGCAGGAACCTGCAGATAAAGCAGCAGAGTGTGAACGCTTGGAAAGAGAAAAAGGAAACGAGGAAGACCAAAAGATCGAAAAGATCCTTACAGTGGCTCTTCAGAAGTTCGACGAAAAAGATTATCCGAAGTCTAGAGAATTGGCGGAAAGATTCCTTTCGTTTAAACCGAATGATACAAGAGGTAGAGACCTTTTGGCAAAGATCAATGACATGGAGACCCGAACCAAAGCGTATCAGGCGAAAATGGCAGAAGGTAAGAAGTTGAAGTCGGAAAAGATTTATCAGAAAGCTATTGCTTCGTTTGAACAGGCATTGGTGATCTTCCCTGAGGAAAAGGAACCGAAAGATTTGATCGATGAACTGAGGGCCCTTATGGATTCTCAAACCTCCGAAGCAGAAAAAGAAGCCTTATATAAGGATTTCATGAACAAGGGTGGTATCTCAGAAGCTGCAAAATCATGGGATCAGGCATTAGTTCACTATCAAAACGCATTGAATGTTCGTCCGGAAAGTCAGGCGGCAAAAGATAAAGTCGCAGAAATGCAGCAGATTCTTGATGATCTTGCGAATGCAAGTAAGAGCGAGCAAGAAAAGCAGGATAAGTTCAATAAATTAATCCAAGAGGCGGATAGTTATTTTTCTTCCGAAGAATACCTTGATGCGAAGGTGAAGTATGATGCTGCTTTAGCGTTGTACCCAAATAATTCCTACGCGAAGAATCAATCGATCCAATGTGAACGAAGAGAACGTGATAAAAGTTTGGCTGAAGCGGAAAGAAGTTACAGAAAGATCGTGGACAAGGCCGACGAATATTTTAATGCTGAAGATTACGAAAAGGCAAGAGAGTATTACGAAAGAGCACTTTCGGTAAGAGCAGTTGATCCATATCCACAGAAAAAGATCGATGAAATTGAGGCAATTCTCAATCCAAGAGATTTTGGTGCTGTTGAAATGAAGCCGTTGGGTGATCCATTCCCTGAGAATTCGATCATGGATGGATATGCATTGCTGGTACAAGCTGATATTGAAAGAAAGAATGTCAAGAATGAAGCGGTAGTGAATACTGTTGATGGAGCATTGGCGAATGAGAACATGATGCGCGATCTTAAAGTGATCCAGCAAGAAGAAACTACGAATGAGATCCGCAGAGTTGTAGAAGGAATTTCAGTTTCGAATGAAGAGTCTGACGATAATAGAAGAGCCATTGTTAAAGCATTGAGAGATGCAGATCTTGAATACGAAATGATTGCGATTACTGATAATCAGTACAAAACATCTGATCTCCGAAGAGCACAGGATAAACTGGATATCGTTGAAGCAGAAGGTGACATTGATTATACTCAGCGCACAAACGTTTATGTGGAAAATCATGACCTTCTGGATAGCTATTCCGGTGCTTTGCGTGTTGAAATGCAGGAGCGTTCAGAGAAGTATATTGACCGAAATATCGATTCTGATGTCAAGTTGGATCTTGTACAAAATAGAGTAGAAGAAGATAACATTGAAGGATACGAAAGACAGCGTCGTAATGACCAACTGGTAGAGGACGTTGAAAAGAATGCGGAAAACACTTACAATACCATCAGCGATGAAAAAGAGAAGGCACTGACATCCAAAAATTCATTGATCGTTCTGGAAAATCTTAAGGTGGATGAAAGAGCTGTATCGGATAGTAAGCATGCTCCGGGTAACAAAGAAGAACTGAAGACAGTCGAAACAGTTGTCATTGAAGCTGAAAAAGTAAAGTCCGAATATGCAGATCTACGCACAGAAGGAAATGCTTCACAAATGATCGTGATTAATTCGGAATTAGACCAGGATTTCTCGGATCGTGATAATGGTCGAAAAGAAAATGTAGAGAAATACAAAGAGAACGAGTTTGTCCTTAATGAAGGGAAAAGAGAGAAATTAGAGCAGGAGAACATTAAATACCTGGCCAATAAAAACATCATCGACGAGGAAGATAAAAAGCAGGTTGTGATCAAAGAGCAGGCGGATGAGAAGCTGGCTCAGAATGCAACCATGGTTGAGATCATCAATGTAGGTGCGAATTCGTCCTATGAAGAGAAAGGAATGTCTGATGATGAGCAGAGAATGGCGACTCGAAGTGGAGTGGAGAACATCTCGTCAAGCACAGATGAATTCCTTGAAAATTCTACTGACAAACAAAAGGAGAACGCATTAAAGGTCGAAGACCTGAACAAGGCGATGGAAGCGGGTACGATCAACCAGGAGTCAGCAAAGAAAGAACAATTGCTGGATGCTCGTCAGAAGATCGAAAATATTGATGGTTCTAAACCAGCTAAGAAAAGAATCGCTAATGCATTGGGTCAGGAATATCCAGAAGGAGTGTCACAAGAGTCATTTACTCAGTCAGATGAAAATGGATTGATGACAGCGATCATCACACGTAGAATTGTTGTTATCAATGGCGAAGGAAATGTTTATGTCAGAACTCAGACGCTTCATAATATCACGTACACGAAAAATGATCAGCCTACCACAGAATATACGTGGCAGAAAGAGACTACAGGTCCGCATCTGCAGAAGCATTATTAATCTTTTTCTGATCTCTGTTCTTTTCTCCTGTGGGGAAGAGAATCATTCTTCTGAAAGCATTGAGGGACATCTTATCCTTGGAGAGGCTCAAGGAACCACTTATCAGATCATCGTTGCTGAAAAAGAGCTCCACTTTTCGAAAGAAGAAATTGATTCTTTATTGAATCGCTTTGATCAGTCGTTGTCAACGTATATAGATTCTTCTGTGATCTCCCAACTCAATAATGGAGAAAGTACTACTACCTTGATTGATCCCAGTGGTTACTTCAAAAGGTGTTATGCAAAGAGTCAGGAAGTTTATTCATTAACGAATGGATTGTTTGACCCTTCCGTCTTTCCGTTGGTTGCAGGATGGGGATTTATGAAGGACATGGGTTCGCCCCTAAGTGGACAAGAAGTGGATTCCATTCTTCAATTTGTTTCATTTAAACAGGGACAGATCCACAACATGAATTTTATCGGAGATTCTTGTCTGCTTGAGAAAAAAGACCCTCGTTTTAAAATGGATTTTAATGCCATTGCGCAAGGACTTTCGGTTGATGTAATAGCAGATTTTATTCGTTCGAAGGGACATTCCAATTTCTATGTGGAGATTGGAGGAGAGATGATCGTTTCAGGGAAGAATAGATCGGGCGAGGCATGGAAAATAGGAATTGACGCACCGGTTGAACAGTCTGAGGAAGGAGTTCGCAAGCTGGAAAACGTTATACAGATCACCGACAAAGCCATAGCAACCAGTGGAAACTATCGAAAGTTTTACGAAGTGGACGGAAAGAAATATGCCCATACCTTGCATCCAAAAACGGGATTCCCTGTTGAGCACAGTTTGTTAAGTGCAACTGTAGTGGCAGAGGATTGTGCTACGGCCGATGCATTCGCTACAGCATTCATGGTCATGGGTGTTGAAGAGACCAAAAAGTTTCTTCTAAAGCATAAGTATCTACAGATGGACGTCTATCTTCTTTACGATAAAGATGGTGAGATCAAACGTTATTCTACAGAAGGAATGAAGAAGTACTTCAGAGAATAATTCAATACGGATTGTCAGTAACTATTCAGATCGCTTATTTCCCTAAAGCTTAAATCGGCTAATTTCATTTAAAATTAGAAAAATGAACTGGAGTGCTCTGGCTTTACGTTTGGTGATCGTCGCTAAATTGATCCTTGCTGTTTTGATCTGCATGTACTTCTGGAAGACCGATGATCTTTCAGGAATTACCAATTTACCGATCTACATCCTTGTGTTATGCGTTTTATACATCGGTATGCAGATGCTGACCCGAAGACTGTCGAATGTACAGAATTGGTGGGACTGGGTTTATTACGCAGGGTTGGTATCCATCATGGTGCCGGTCATGCTTGCAACAGAAGAAAAGCTGTCTATCTACAATGCGATCACAGATTATGGAACGATCATGCTGATCCTGCCGGGCTTGGTTGACGGATATTTCATCATAACAAAGAACAGAATATGAAGGTGCACTTTATAGCAATTGGCGGTAGCGCAATGCATAACCTGGCAATAGCGTTGAGCAGAAAAGGAATGGAGGTTACCGGATCTGATGATGAGATCTTTGAGCCGTCGAGAACGCGTTTGGAAAGAGAAGGAATCTTGCCTGCTGCTATTGGATGGTATCCGGAAAAGATCACGAAAGATCTGGGTGCAGTAATTCTGGGAATGCACGCTCGTGAAGATAATCCGGAGCTACTCAGAGCAAAAGAACTGGGGATTCCAGTATACTCGTACCCTGAATATCTATACGAACAAAGCAAAGACAAAACTCGAGTGGTGATCGGTGGATCGCACGGTAAGACAACTATCACGTCTATGTTGCTGCATGTTGTTCAGGAATTAGGACTGAATGTAGATTACATGGTAGGCGCTCAGCTGGAAGGATATGATTGCATGGTGAAGATCACGAATGAAGCAAAGGTGATGATCCTTGAAGGAGATGAGTACCTGAGCTCTCCGATCGATCGAAGACCAAAATTCCACTTGTATAAACCCAATGTTGCCATGATCAGCGGGATCGCCTGGGATCATATCAATGTGTTTCCAACCTTCGAAAATTACGTTGAGCAATTCGATATTTTTTGCGGTTTGATCGAACCGGGTGGAAGCCTGATCTATAACGAAGAAGATCCAGAAGTGAAGACGCTCGGGGAGAAATATTCGAAAACGATCAATGCTATTCCTTATGCAACTCCAACGTATAGTGTCAATGAGATGGGTACTTTACTTGAAAGGGAAGGGAAACACTATCAACTGAAGATCTTTGGTGGACACAATCTGCAGAACCTGATCGGAGCAATGAAAGTAGCAGGGGAGATCGGGATATCGAATGTAGATTTTTTAACGGCCATTCAATCCTTTACGGGTGCTGGGAAACGATTGCAGAAGGTGGCTGAAAAGAATTCGTTTGTCATGTTCAAAGATTTCGCGCATTCACCTTCAAAATTAAAAGCGACAACTAAAGCGGTGAAGGAACAGTTCAGCGAAAGAACAGTGATCGCTTGTATGGAGCTGCATACCTTTTCTTCCTTGAAAAAGGAATTTTTACCACAGTATAAGGATGCCATGAAAGCGGCGGATGAGGCAGTTGTGTATTACAGTCCTGAAGTTGTAGCCCACAAAAAGCTTGAGCCAATTTCTGTAGAGATGGTTTTTGAAGGCTTTGGAGGAAATGTTCGTGTGATGAACAATACTCAGGAAGTTTTGGACTACATACGTTCGAAGAACTGGCAGAATGCTGCCCTGCTTATGATGTCTTCGGGAAACTTTGATGGGGTCAACTACGAAGAGCTGGGTGAAGAAATCGCTTTTTCGCTCTAATTTCGGAATACGATCCTGCGATAGATTACCGTGACGAAAATACTGTTCAGGGTAGTTAATAGCAGCAAAGAAAGCATGCTGATCGCCATTGTTGATCCCGGACTGTAAAATGCTCTCGGTCCTTCAATGATCGAATCATAGATCTCCTCTTTTGTCATCACCTCAAACTCTTCGTTTGAATCTTTGATCTGCCTTAATTTTTCGGGATCACTCATGTCCTTCTGTAACGCCATTTCGATTTCAGAAAGCTGGTGTTTGTTGAAATCAAGATCGATCTTTCCGTAATAAAAGTAGAGGAAAACGCTTACGATCACTGTGTATGGAACTCCTGCAGACATCCCGTTCTTGATGTCATTCAATGCATTGCTGTCCTCGGTTGAACTTCTTTTTTGAAGAAACAATCCGATCGCGATCGATAGCAGAACACCAAGGATGTTCAGCATAACGGAAGGCACTACATTGTATGGGAATAGGTCAAACGCAAAGATTAGCATTCGCAATGCGATCCAGATCAATGCTGCAATAACTCCTGTCTTTACTGTGATCTTCATAAATAAAAAAAAACCCGGAACAAGTCCGGGACAAAAATAGGGTTTTAATTTTCTTAGCTGTTCATCGAAACCAGGAATTCCTCGTTCGATTGCGTATTCTCCATGTGCGACTTCAGGAACTCCATCGCTTCTACAGAGTTCATGTCGGAGATGAACTTTCTGATCAACCACACGCGCTGTAGCACATCTTTTCGAACCAAAAGATCTTCTCGACGCGTACCTGAAGCGATGATATCGATCGCAGGGTAGATCCTTCTGTTCGAGATCTTTCTGTCGAGCTGTAATTCCATGTTACCTGTTCCTTTGAATTCTTCGAAGATCACTTCATCCATTTTAGAACCGGTCTCTGTAAGCGCTGTCGCAAGGATCGATAATGAACCTCCGTTTTCGATCTTTCTTGCAGATCCAAAGAATCTTTTCGGCTTGTGTAGGGCGTTTGCATCCACACCACCTGATAGTACCTTTCCGGAGGCAGGAGATACGGTGTTGTATGCTCTGGCAAGACGAGTGATTGAATCCAGAAGGATACAAACGTCGTGTCCACACTCTACCATTCTCTTAGCTTTCTCAAGCACCATGTTTGCTACTTTTACGTGACGTTCAGCCGGCTCGTCGAACGTAGAAGCGATCACCTCTGCTTTAACGCTTCTGGCCATGTCTGTAACTTCTTCCGGACGTTCGTCGATCAGAAGTACGATCAAATATGTTTCAGGATGATTCGCTGCAATCGCATTGGCAACATCCTTTAAAAGCATTGTTTTACCCGTCTTTGGCTGGGCAACGATCATTCCACGCTGACCTTTACCGATTGGAGCGAAAAGATCCATTACTCGTGTGGAAAGTGTTTCCTGAGCGTGACCTGTCAGTTTGAACTTCTCATCCGGGAAAAGGGGAGTAAGGTACTGGAAAGGAACTCTATCTCTGATGAATGACGGGTCTCTTCCGTTGATCGATTCAACCTTTACCAATGGGAAGAATTTTTCTCCTTCTCTTGGTGGACGTATCGTTCCTTTTACGGTATCTCCCGTTTTCAAACCAAATAATTTGATCTGACTTTGAGAAACATAAATATCATCTGGTGATGGCAGGTAATTATAATCTGAAGATCTCAAGAATCCGTATCCATCCTGGATCACTTCAAGTACACCTTCCGCAGATACTATCCCTACAAGGTCAAATGATTCATCGATCTTTTCTTCTTCCTTCTGACGTTGCTGATGACCACCATTGTTAGGACGGTTGAATTTTCCACGATTCTGATTTTCCTGCTGACCACCTTTGTTTTCATTTACGAGAGTAGAAGATTCTTCTGTTGCAGCCATTGGTGCATCCGTATTTTCATTCACTTGAGCATCAGTCGCAGGCTTATCTTTTGCGATGTCAAGCAGATTTCTACCTGAATCTTTCGAACCTGGCTTTCTGTTTTCTGTTCTTTTTGGTTGCACTTTTGGTGCTTCTGCTAATGGCTCTGCCGAAATTGGCTTTTCCGAAACAGGAGCTTTCTCTTCAGCGAAAAGATCCGCCTGTGCACTTTCTTCACCTTTTACGATCCTTCTTCGCTTTCCTTTATCCTGAGCAGGTTGGTCAGCTCCAGCTGATTCTCCACCCGACATTAAAAGATCAATGATCTCATTTTTCTTTAATGTGTCAGCATTTGGAATTCCTAATGTTTGAGCGATTGCTCTAAGATCTGATAGTTTCTTGATCTCTAATTCTGTTTTATCCATGAATTACAATGGTAGTGTAAAATAATTTGCGGGAAATGTCAAAATTAACTTGGGTTGAATAAAAGCGGACTGGCTTCTATTTAGTTGTGCAATGATACGAAAATAAATGGATTTGATCATAGAATTATGAAAAAAGTTACGTCGATCCTCCAGAACATTTTGAACCGTCCCCAATATCCTTAACTTTAACCACAAATTGTAAGATATGAAGAGCCTTCCGTTGCATTGGAAAATTATCATTGCTATGTTTCTGGGCGTTGCCTGGGCCTTGTTTTCAGGAACTTTTGGATTAAATGATATTACCAAAGACTGGTTAGATCCTTTTGGAAAGATCTTTATCAATTGCTTGAAGTTCATAGCCATCCCGTTGGTATTGTTTTCAATTGTGAGTGGAGTTGCGGGATTGGGAGATCCTGCTTCCTTAGGGAAAATGGGATTGAAGACCCTTGGATTGTATCTTGTAACGACGGTCACTGCAATCTCTCTGGGATTGATCGTGGTGAATCTGTTTCAACCCGGTGTGCAGAAGAACGAAGACAAGCGGATCGAGAACAGGCTTTCGTATGAGATCTGGGCGAATAAATCAGGAATAGAATTCAAAGATGATCAGCGCTTGATCGATACGGCTGATCCAAAAGTACTTGAGAAAGTGAGTAAGAAGCTGGACGCTGAAATGTCATCAGAAAGCTATCAGGAGCTGGCAGCGAAGAATCAAGCGGCAAGTACGATTGGTCAGTCTCCATTGCAACCTTTGGTAGATATTGTTCCGGAAAACCTGGTGATCGCCATGGGGGATGGAAAGTTAATGTTGCAGGTGATCTTTTTTGCCTTGTTCTTCGGGATTTCCTTGTCTTTGCTTCCTCACGAAAAAGTAGCAGGGGTGAAGTCTTTCTTTGATGGAATGAATGAGGTCTTTGTGAAGATGGTGCACATTGTGATGATGGCGGCTCCTTTCTTTGTTTTCTGTTTGATGGCGGGAGTAATGGCGAAGACAGCCGATACGACAGCTCAGATGCTGGATATTTTCAAGCAGCTGGGAATGTATGCCTTGGTTGTGATCAGTGGACTATTGGTTCTTTTGTTTGGATTCTATCCAATGTTGCTGAAGATCTTTGGAGTGAAGATCTCTTATACCGAATTCTTTAAGGGAATGAGTCCTGCAATGTTCCTTGCGTTCTCAACTAGCTCAAGTGCGGCAACATTGCCGGTTACCATTGAATGCGTGGAGAACAACCTGAAGGTGCCTAAAAAGGTGACCGATTTCGTCTTGCCGATCGGAGCGACTGTCAACATGGACGGAACTTCCTTATATCAGGCGGTAGCGGTGATCTTTTTGGCACAATACCATGATGTTGACTTAAATCTGATGCAGCAGATCGGGATCATTGGAACAGCGAC
>CALCCB010000012.1 GCA_937899625.1 uncultured Bacteroidota bacterium | reverse complement strand
CATCAGTGTGTTCCGACTTGTCGGAATGTATCGAGAATGACATTTAATGTGATCAGTGATTAGTCATTGGTAATTGGGAATTAAAAAACGCCCTCTACCAATTCCTTCGATCTTTCCTTCTCATGAAGTTTTCTGGGAATTTCGCGGGGAGGTTGTTTTTTTGAAGGGGTGTTTTTAGGGATCAGGAATTTATCTGAATCATCTTCTTTCTTCTTCCATTTGAATGCTCTTTTGATCCTTTCTTTAAGTGTATTCTTCTCCGGTTTTTTAAACCAGATGGATGGGAAATAAATGTTCAAGTCTCGGTCGTTCTTCACCATATGTTTCTTTTTGCAGACCGAACAATCATAGAGAACTATTTCACTTTTGGTTCTGCTTATGCCGACATCCAACAGAGCTGCGCAATCAATGGTTTTGACATCCTTTACTTTAAATTCCTGGCCTTTTGTAATTAAGATCTTTGGGACTTCCTTGCTTGAATTATCGGAAGGCGTCAAATAGATGTTACAAATGGCAATGGCCGTGTCTTCAATCTTCCAGCTCTCACTCATTTCGATGTTGATTTAGTTGAACAATAATTAGCGAGTGCGTTTCTTGAATCGATCGTACCAATAAGACGACCCTTCAAATTCTTCAACCTCCTCGGATACTGTTTTATTAAAGAGTAAGATCATGATCACATCTTCCTCCTCTTCCAGGTAATAGACGTGAGTCATAACATCGGGTGCTGATTCAAATGACCAGAAAAGATCACCTTTCTCGTCGATAGAACCACTATCGAACGATTGATCATATCCTTTTAACAGCGAATTAATGACCTCTTCTGCATTCGATGGACTTTCGTACATGATGTACGCCCCCGGGATTTTTTTCATGGTATACCATTGTCCGTAATAGGCTTCGTCCAGCCTATTCAAGGTTAGGATCCCGATCTGTGCTGAAGAATATCCGGTAATTGTGATCAGGGCAAGAAGTAGTAGGATGACCTTTTTCATGTCTTCAAGTTTTAAAGGGTGAATACCTGGACAGTGACTTTTCCTGAAAACAAGTTCGGTCGACTAAAAGTTACACCAGTGGAATTTTCAGTGGGCTGATTTAAAGTATTTTAACAATTCAGGTTTCTGATCGCATTCACCACACAATTAACTACTTCTGCCATTTTATGGAAGTCGAGCGTGTCGATGGTATCAGTCATTTGATGGTAATGCGGGTTTCTCATGAAAGAGGTGTCGTTGACCATCATAGCAGGGATTCCGAACTTCCAGTAGTTGCGCTGGTCAGACATGTCTGCAAGTCCTGCCTCGGCGGGTAGGTTTACCTTTTGAACGTCAATGTCGGCATTCTTCTTCATGCCTTTGAAAACCATATCATTAAAGGCTGCGTGCTTTTCAGTTCCTACGGCCATAATGAAGTTTCCTGTGTTTGGGAAGAGTAATTCCAGACGCGGATCAGGAAATCTCTGACTTCCTGGAGTGTCTGAGAAGTAGCCGATCATTTCGTAACAGATCATTCCCAGGATGTTTTCTTTGTTCGCTGAAATACTCTTC
>CALCCB010000011.1 GCA_937899625.1 uncultured Bacteroidota bacterium | reverse complement strand
CTCTTGTTCAGGATGAGTTCCATTTTGAATAATAAGTTCAGCAGCTCCTTTAACCGTTTGACTAACGATCTTTGTAGCCGTGGTCGCATCAAAACCTACCTCTATGCCACCCTGGATCATCGCCCTCATGAAGCGTAATACGTATGCAATTCCACATGCCCCAAGAATTGTTGCAGATTCCATAAGGTTCTCATCAATAAATATGGTCTGTCCAACTGATCTGAAAATTTCATCGATCTGATCTTTTCTACCCAAATGATCTTGCTTTATTGAGATCGCTGTGATCGACTCATTAACAGAGGATGCAGTATTCGGCATAGCTCTGAAAATATCCGTGCCTGGAGCCAATACATCAGCGATCTCGTTTATCGTAATTCCAGTCGCCACAGAAACAATCGTATGTCGTTCAGGATCTATAAGATCTTTGTGTTGAGACAAGAAAGGTATGACGTTGTAAGGTTTTAATGCGACAATTAAAAGATCACATTTATCAATCAATTCAGCGTTAGAAGAGGTCAAGTGTGTGTTGGGGTCTGTATTTTGAAGATCAGAAACATTCCTTTTACTTGCATACAATACCTGGTCCGTCGAATTTCTGCGAATCCCATTCAACAATGAAAAACCAAGGTTTCCACAACCTACAATACCGATCGTCATATCTTTTTTTTGGGCAAAATTACTATTATGTAAATTGTCCTAGTCTATGCATTAAAGTATAATTTTAATTTTGTAGCCCCTTCGATGAAGAAATTAGTATTCATATTTCTTATCTCATGCTTTGCTTCAGAATTGAATGCACATGAATTTTATTTCTCTTTTGCAGAAGTAGAATACAACGAAGTATCAGGTAAACTTGAAGTCTCTTTATCTGCTACAGCACATGACTTTGATCTTTATTTAGAAAAAAAAGGAGTTGATGTCAATCCACTTGAATCCTGTGGAACAGATTCTCTTTCATTGAAACTTCTTGAACAGGAGATCAACAGCCATTTGATCTTTGAATCAACCCAAGAGAACACCATTACCCAAGGCACTGAAATGATCTGGTTGAAATTAGAAGGGATTGAGGTATTGCTCAATGGAATTGTATATTTCTACATGAGCGCGTCAGTAAACCAGATACCGGAAGAGCTAAAAATTAAATTCAATCTTTTGATGAGTGTTTTTAGTGATCAACAGAACAAAATGACCTTTAAGTATAGAGAACAGAAATATGATCTCATATTTCTAAAACAAGAACCATCACAAACCATAAAATTATATGCAAAGAATGAAGAAGATTAGTATTCTACTGACAATGCTTCCTCTGATTGGGTTTTCCCAAAGCAAGTTCGCACAGCTGGACATGGAGCTACCTACTCCAAACACTTACAGGACCGCTGCAGGTGCTCCAGGACTAAACTATTATCAGCAAAAAGCGGATTATAAAATTCAGATCACCATTGATGATGAAACCCAAAAGTTAATGGGTGAAGAAACCATTACGTATACAAACAATTCACCTGACAAGCTTGAATATCTGTGGCTGCAACTGGACCAAAATCTTTTTGCTGAAAACTCTGATTCAAAATTGATCGAGATCGAACGAATGGAAGACTTTAAATCCATTGGTGATGTTAAACGCAAACTCTTCAAATATGATGGAGGATTTAAAGTAGAATCGATTACGACTACTTCTGGTCAAAAAATGAAATACGCGATCAACAAAACAATGCTTCGTATTGATCTAGAAAAGCCTTTAACTTCAAAATCAAGTATTTCATTCAAAGTTAAATGGTGGTACAACATCAATGACCGTATGGCAGTTGGTGGAAGATCAGGATATGAGTTCTTTGAAACAGATAGTAATTACCTCTACACCATCGCTCAATTCTTTCCTAGAATGTGTGTATACAATGACGTCGAGGGATGGCAGAACAAGCAATTCCTTGGAAGAGGAGAGTTTACACTACCTTTCGGAGACTACGAGGTTTCAATTACGGTTCCTTCCGACCACATCGTTGGTGCAACAGGTGAACTTCAAAACGGCAATAGCATTTTAACTGCAGAACAGAAAAAGAGATTCGAGAAAGCAAAGACCTCTATGGAAACTCCTGTTTTGATCGTTACTCAAGAAGAAGCTGAAAAGAAGGAATCGAAGAAGGAGAAAAGTACCAAGACATGGATCTTTAAGGCAACAAATGTCAGAGACTTTGCATTTGCAACATCAAGAAAATTCATCTGGGATGCGATGGCAGTGAAAGTCGGTGGAAAGAATGTACTTGCGATGTCATACTACCCAAAAGAAGGAAATCCACTATGGGAAAGATACTCCACAAAGCTTGTTGCGCACACTGTAGCCACCTATTCAAAATATACAGTTGATTATCCTTATCCTGTCGCAATATCTGTTCACTCTAAATGGATCGGGATGGAGTATCCAATGATCTGTTTTAATGGAGGAAGACCTGAAG
>CALCCB010000010.1 GCA_937899625.1 uncultured Bacteroidota bacterium | reverse complement strand
AGATACGATCGCGCTGACGATACATGCCGCTACAAGAAAAAAGGTCGGGTTTAGAACTTTCAAACCATAATAGATCATTGTCGGAACAATTCCTGAAATCATCCATGTACCAGCTAATGCACCGATCACCAATAAGATCAAAATTGCGGGAAGAGCTGATTTAATACTCTTAACAATTCCTTTTTGAAGGTGTTCCCAATCAAAACCCAACGACATCCCTATCACTGAAGCAACTGCCGCCGACAATAAAAGAGCCATCTGATTTGCGCCTGAAAGCGCGTTATCACCATAAAAAACTACATTGAGTGCTAATAATACAACCAACACAACAATCGGAGTTAATGCCGCAATCATAGATGGTGTTTTACTTGTCTTTTCAGAAGTCATATTGAATATTGCTTGGGTTAAGACCTCAAAAATAGAAAAAACAATCAGCAAAGCTTATTTCTTCCTGTAGAATAGAAGGATTAAGACGGGCAAGAGTGTAAGATCAGCGACAAGTGCTACCATCAAAGTTATACAGAGTAATAGCCCCATATGGAAGGTCCCCATGAAGGAGGAGAAAACGAGCAGTAAAAATCCACTACACAAGATTAATGTAGTAAGGATCATCGCCTTACCGGTTGTGAGGTATGCCCTTTTCAACGCATAGATCTTTGACCTGCCTTTCATCAGCTCAAATTTGAATTTACCCAAGAGATGTATGGTATCATCCACCGCAATACCAAAGGCTATGGTGAATATGATCGACGTAGAGGTTTTGAGCTCTATTCCGGTGAAACCCATAATCCCTGCGATAGCGATCAACGGGAATATATTTGGGATAATACTAATCAGAACCATACTAAAGGAACGATAAATGAAGCCCATGATCATGGCTACGATCAACACGGAAACTAACAATCCCTGCACTAAACTCGTTGCCAGATACCTGAGATTCTTGTCGAACAGGTGCGCTGTGCCTGTTATTTTAAATTTCCAGGGCGACATGGAATCTCTTCCTTTCAAAAACCTTTCTAACTTTTTATTTCTTCGGGTTACCTCTTCATTTCCCCAATCGGGTATAGTTCCGCTGATCCTCAATACGAGTCCTGCACTATCAACTACAGAACTATAAAGCTTACCACCGTTGGCAATTCTAATTCCGCGTTTTATAGCTCTCATTTTGGAATTACTCTCCGGTAATTCAAACTTGTCCGGATTTCCGGCATTCGATGATCGATTGATGACTTTCACAAAATGAACCAATGATGATTTGATGGTAACTCCATATGTATCAGTCAGGTATTGCTCTACATCTTCAAGATCATTCAAATTGTCCAATGACCATAAACTCTCATTGGTATCCTTAAGTTCCGCAACCAATTCAAAAGGCCTTACCCCTCCGTAATGAGCATCCAGATAATCAAAATCCTTCTTTAAAGGTTCTGAGGATCGGAGGTCATCCATCAGGAAATTGTTCGTACGGATCATTAAAGTGCCCATCACAGAAATGATTGCCAATAAAGAATAAGCAAGAATTATTTTCCAGGGACTGCGAATGATCCATTGAAACCATGTCCGCATCCTGTTTGACCAGAATGAACTTTCTTTGGAACTGTAGATGTACTTTGGAGAAGGAAAAAGAATAAACAGAAAGGGCAAAGAAACAAACGTCAGAATAAAGGCTATAATCACTCCGATACCGACGACAATCCCGAAGATCTGGATCGGTTGAACTTTAACAAAGTAGAGACTAAAGAATCCGATGGCAGTTGTTAAAGACGTTAAGAAAGTCGCAAACCCAATTTCCCTTAAGGCAACTCTTATCGCCTCGAACTTCGAAAGGCCGGTCCTTAGAGCATCAAGATATCTACTCACGAGGTGGATCACATCGCTCATTCCTACCACAAACATTATCGATGGTAGCGTAATAAGAACAATGTTCATGGGTTGACCAAACAAACCCATCGATCCCAACACCCATGCCAGCGAGGCAAAAATGACAAACTGAGGAATAAGAATCCCCCAACCTGAGCGAAAGGCAATCAGCAGAAAAATAACGATCAGAAAGGCACTTAGTCCCACAAACAAAACCAATTCATAGACCATCTTGGTGATGTAGTATTTCTGACCGATAACCCTTCCCGCAACTCTCACCTTCTCGAAAGGGTATTTTTCTGAAGTCCTTTTTACACCATCAATGACCTTGTCGCTCTTTTTCTTCGAAATGTAATCCTCGTGTTTCAGAAATAGGCATAAAGACTTTGCATCTTCAGCTACAAAAACATTGATCAATTCTTCGGATCTATAGATCCTTATTGAATCACGCTTCAGATCGGGCGAACTCAGATCAATGTATGGTCGTCTGGACGATCCACCACCGGGAAAAATAAATTGTTCCTCAATATTAGTAACTCCCTGAACGAGTTTGACATGGGGAACACTATCCAACAATTCTTTTCTAAAGGTCTCTACATCCCGAAGAAAACGTTCGTTAAAAACACCTTCTTTTCGTTCAATTGCGATCAGTAAAAAGTCATTATCTGATTCAAATTTGTTTCTATGTTCAAAGAAATAGGCTGTTTCCTCATCGTCAATGGGAAAAAACTTCTCAAAGTCGTAATCAAATTTGATTGACGGGATGAATGCAGCAAAAATAACAGTCAGCAGAAGAATGATTCCAGTACCCCAAAAAGCGATCTTCTTAAAATTTTTCTCTCCAACCCTTTTAAACATGCATTCGTTGTATAAGTCGTCAAAAGTAAGTATTGTATTCTTGCTATGACCTTGAAACATTCAAAAGTTCAATAAGTTTATTTAAGTTTGAAAAAAATAATCACTGCATGAAAAGAATTCTACTCACTATTAGCATTTTAACTTCTGGAATTATAAACGCACAATCTTTAGAGCTAACTAATGAAGCAGCAATTGGCGATTCTCAAGGATATTATTTGTGTGATTCGAATGCTGTTAATTATGATTTGACAGTAGGAGACGGAGTAACATGGGATTATTCCACAATTCTAGGTGTGCCAAATCAAACAAGAGTTGTAGACGTTATCGATGCGACCACTTCGACTTTTTATTCTGATTTTCCTGGCGCTGTAAAAGCAAATTCAATAGAAAACGCATTAACGACATTCTATTCTTCTTACGGGAACGAGCGTATTTCTCAAGGATTCGTTTTTCAAGAACCAAGTTTTGGAGACGTGATCGCTAAGTGGACGAATGATGCTGAAAAAACACATGCATATCCAATGTCTTTAGGAACTAGTGTTTCTGATGTATTTGATGGATCTTTAGACTTTACGTTCAATGGCATCCCTCAAACACCAGCTTGTAATGGTAATGTAAATGCAATTGTTGATGGACGAGGAACATTAAAACTACCTGGAAATGACTATATGAATGTGATCAGATATAAAATGATCGACACTGCATTTACAAATGTGATTCTTGTCGGAGATCTTGAAGTGGTAAGAACTCAATACGAATACTATGATCTGGCTGCGAGCTACATGCCTTTGTTCATTCATGTTTCGATTAAAATTCAGACACCTGGTGGTGCAAACCCTTTAACAGAGCAAAATTTGGTTCTTTGTAAAGATGCCCCTCTTCAATATTTGAATACTGTTGATCTAACATCACAAGTGAAGACCTACCCTATTCCATCCGAAGATTTTGTCGTAATTGAAGGAGACCTACTGGACAACACATCCTATCAGATCTTTGATCAGACGGGAAGAACAGTATTGAACGGTAACATTAGTAATGGTCTTAAAATAGATCTTTCATCTTTGAATTCCGGAACGTATTTACTTCAGATACCGGGTTCCAAACCGGTAACGATTCTGAAAAAGTAATCAGAGATATTAACCGCTTCATGTGAAGCGGTTTTTTTTTTGCTCTATTATCTGTTCTCTTTTGCTGTTACCTTTGAAAAGAATACAGTTATTCCAACGATGAGAAACATTTACCTTGTTATTTTACTGATCAATTCTATCAGCCTTTCTTTTGGACAACATGATGAAAGTCTGACTCCCGAGGAAAGAGCTTATCTTTTCCACGTAGTAAAGAAAAGTCCAATCCTGGACACGAACATCGGTCGATACTTCGATTACAAAGGACCTGTTACCTATTTCCCTAACAGGAATATCAACTTTGACTCTTTGGAAACCACCATCATTAACAATCCCGAATTATTGATCATCCGTAAAGAAGAGATCGCCAAATCTTCGAAGGGTATTCTCGGAGAAACTGCGAATAAAATGGCGCTTTGGGAATTGAACAAGATTCTTCTTGCAAAACGGGGAAGTGAGAAAGAACTTGAACCTTACATAACGAAGTACAAGCGATTTGAAAATGCTCTCCTTCTAAAACTTCCTGAATCTGCTACTCGAGTTAAGGACGGCGAAACAATCCCTGTTTCAAAGATCAATCCTCTGCTCAATCCGGGTATTTCTTTCGATGATAAAAAAGCTTTTGTTGAATCCATGCGACTACCGACAATTGAGGAGGAAAAACAGGTGATCGATGCGATAAGCTATGCCGTAAATGACTATGTGAGCAACCGAAGTAGGGAAATCTACGAAGCTCTTGGAGGTATTGCAATAGACTATGAAAATATTCTGGTTGCTGCTGGAGATGGAAGCTCTACTTCTGGTCTACTTGAAGAGCGTGAAAAAGATGAGAAAGGAAGATGGAACAAAGGATTACCTAAAGCTGTCGGATTTTTCCCTTACCAAACGATGATTGAACCTGGCGAAAAGAAAAAACCTGCTATTATTGAACCTATGCGCCATGCAATCATTGATCTTGAAACAGCAGGTGACAATAAAGTGACCAACGTTCACTTCGATGTATGGGGTTATAATTCGGAAAAGCAAACAACTGTTGTCATTGAAAGAAACGGATTATCCTACCCTTTATTCGGATCTTCTGATACTCGCTTCCTTTCTCCTGACAGTAGTTTTTCAAACGGAACTACGCTGCAGGCTGTCATCAATGACCTTGAAAAAAACAAGATCGGTGACCTCTACGAAAAGATCTATGGAAAAAAGGGATATGATTATTGGATCGATTACAACAAAAAGAAAAAAGACGAGGTAGAATTGAAGATCGAGAAGAACGAATATGGTTATTCTACGCTTCATTCGCAGACTCTTGGAACCGATAAGAAAGCAACAAGGAATGAGAAAAAAGCCCGTAAAGGACTTTCGCACCCTGATGATAGCCAGAACTCTCCCCGATTGACGAATGAATCAGAAAAGAAAAAGAAAAGAAAAGGAGAAAATAATATCGTCGATCTCTATGCCCGATTTGAAGCTTATAAAAAGAAGATCGCTGAATTGGAAAAAGAAAAAAGTGAAGCGATCGACTTGATGGCGATATATCAGCAACGACTCGATACCTATAAGCGACTTTTTGGCTATAAATGGGCTAAATATGATGAAAATGATGGGATGTACATCTTTGAGGATTCAAGCACTTTCGATATTATGACGCAGGACTTCACCTTTGCTCCGCGTTTGATAAAAGAACCATTCGAGGTGCGCCTGATCGCGATACCTGAATCGAGTTTAAGCAAGAATGCTGACGAAGTAATGCTGCACATTCACAAAACGGATGGATTAAAGAATTATAATGCCAGGCTTCAGATCGCTTTGGGAGACGCATTCGGTTCTGATCAGTATCAATTGTCTTCTCCACTTCTTACGAATAAAGACAGTGTTGCGGTAATGCAATTTTTTGAGGGTCTGCTGGATCGAAAGGTTCTTTTTTCGATCACGGCGAGAGGAGCTGGTATTGGACGTTGGGACGGATCAGCAGTGGTTAAGGAGCTTCACCCTACTGAATTAAGCAGTTATCCGAAAGATCGCAATGATCCTGAATTTGCTCGACTACGTAAAAGTGAGTTGTTGGTCAGTTTGAACAGAAGCATAAAGCTGGAGATCAATTCATATACGGATCCTGTCAAATCAAATCTTGAGATCAGAAACGAGGAGATCAAATCCCTCATGAGCAGATATAAGCTCAATAAAAACGATATTCTTAGTGCACACAGGACTGCAGCCATCTTATTAAAATTCAAAGAGGAGATCAACGTCTTGGCCGGAACTTATTTATCAAGGGAAGAGGCAAAAATAGTGATCGACCGATTCAACAATGAATGCAATAAGACGAGGATCTCAATTGGAGCTACATCGATCAAAATTCAAGAGTTGAAGTAAATCTATCCTCCAGAACGAATACTTATTTGATGCTTAGATTGACTGAGGAAAGTTCAATAAATAGACTTTCTCTGCTGCTCTGGTTACGGCAGTATACAGCCATCTGAAAAGGTCTTTTCGATCGGAATCGGGAGGAAGATATCCAAGATCAATGAAGACTGCAGACCATTGTCCTCCCTGTGCCTTGTGACAAGTTACCGCATACGCATATTTCACTTGTAGAGCATTCAGATATGGGTCTTTTAAGACCAACTTGAATCTTTTCCTTTTGTTCTTTTCATGCATATAATCTTTTTCGACCGCAAAAAACAATTCGCGCATTCGATCCCTCGGCACCGATGGACGTTCTGTATGGAGTGCCTCCAATAACAACA
Organism: uncultured Bacteroidota bacterium; assembly: GCA_937899625.1. GTDB lineage: Bacteria > Bacteroidota > Bacteroidia > Flavobacteriales_D > Crocinitomicaceae > M0103. The sequence continues at coordinate 11,569 of CALCCB010000010.1, read as the reverse complement.
AGACTTCAAATTCGGCTTGATCCGGGTAATCCAACATGCTCACGATCACTCTTGCAAAGTCAAAACCATATTGCTCTTCATACTTCACGATTCGCTGAATGCGCAACATTTCCCCATTTGCAATAAATCCTGCACTTGAATCTTCACTGAGCCAATAATAATTGTTCTTTACGACCATCATTCGGTCGCCATAACAAAGTTGTTCTTCAAACCACAAGATTCTGCCTCTAACGCTTTGATTGAAAAGATTTGCTCTTTTATTTGACCTTGTGATTACAAGCACCTGATCCTCCCCAAACCTGGAATACGCACTTTCCAGCTCTTCCTGCAGTTGATCCCCTTTGAGATCTACAAAATCGCTAAAAGAAAAATCGAAACTGAATTTTCTTTGAGGATCGGTATCTCTTAGGCGCGTGGCATTGACCAAAATCCCCGAGGAGCTTTCCTGACGCAATACCTCGTTCAGGTCCGAGGATCCAACAGTAAGTCTTGGAAAATGATTTTTTAGGTATTCATCCATTAATGCCGGTGAATCATCTGAACCGACAGGCGGCAGCTGGCCTTCATCACCTATCAGGATCAGTTTACAGTTCTTCCCAGAATAGACATATTCCATCAGATCGCTCATCAAATCGCGCGATACACTTCCATCAGCTTGCAAGCTATGCTCACCGATCATTGAAGCCTCATCCACAATAAAAATGGTATTTGTAAACAGGTTTGGAATAAGACCCAATGCCGAAAAGTCATCTGATCCATTCTCTCTTCGGTAGATTTGTTTGTGGATAGTAAAAGCATCCTTTCCTGATCGCTGAGAGAGAACTTTTGCTGCCCTTCCGGTTGGGGCAAGTAGTCTTGATTTCAATTTGAACTCCTGAATCGTCTTTACAAAGCTTCCAAGCATGGACGTTTTTCCCGTACCTGCATATCCCCGAACGATTAAAAGAGGATCTTTCGACTCAGAAGTAATGAAGTTTTCAAGAATATTTAGAAGTCTCTGCTGGTCTCCTGTCAAAGGAAAACCAAAGTTCTTCTGAAATACTGACTTGAATTCTTTGAACCGGTTAATTTCCACAATCTAAAGGTACATTCTTTTATCAGATATGGTCATTGATTAAACGGACTAAAAAATCTATTCACTGATTCCATGCAGTTGGTAAAAAATTGTAGATTTGTGTGGTAATTTTGAAAAAAAGACACTTTATGTTCAGTAACCTTTCAATCATCTTCAAGAAATATTCAGTTCCAGCATTGTTTTTCGTGATGGGTGTAGCCCTTTTCATTTCTGGTGCTACAGGAAATCAGAATACAATGTTCATGATCTCTTCAATCATGATGTTCCTAGCGGGAGCATTGAGTATTCTTTACAGTACAGGGACTTTTAAAAGTACACTTTTGTACTTGTTTGGTGGATTGGCTGGTATTTCAGCAATAGCAACATTATATCTTTCTTTTAACAGTGTTAAAGAGACATCTGTTTACATGGAGAATTATGAACTATGTAAAGGAAAGTCAATTCGTAACCTTGAAGATATCCGTTTCATCCAAAAAGCATATGCTGAAACAAACGGTGTGTATGCAAAAGACTGGCAAACATTGATCGACTTCGCGAAGAACGGTACAGTTCCTTATATTGAATCTGAAGGAAGTGTTCCTGCCAGAAGAATCAATGAAGCAGAAAGAGATTATCTTATTCAGTTTGGACTATACAAAAAAGGACAAGCGATCGACTTTAATATGACGGAAAAAGAAGCGTACTTCCTTTCAAAATGGACGAACTGCCCAGAAGATCTTAAAGGATTCCGCAGAGATACGCTACAAAGAAGTTTATATGAAATGAAATTCACAAGTTCTTCTTATGTGGAAAGCCGTATGAAGGCAGGTCATGGTAAATTCTATGCTGATTCGCTGCCATACATTCCATTTACTGGAGGAAGAGAAAAATGGAAGTTAGAGACAGTCGATTCCCTTATGATCGGTGAAGATCGCATGCCTGCAATGATGGTTTCAGGTAAGATTCCATTTGCTAAGATCCAGGGAACTGATACTGAAGCACTTTCTTTTGGTACATTATCTTCTCCTGACCTTGTCGGAAGCTGGGAAGAGAAATAATCCGGAATTCGCAAGTGAAACATTTAACGATCCAGTTATCGGATTCTTCAGTTCGCTTCACAAGTTTACAAGATAGTTCTGTTCTTCTCGAAAAGGAATATTCTTTTCAGGATAAGAAAGATCATCGTTATAAGGAACAATTAACTTCTTTTATTGAAGAGGCTGGATTAAAGAATCAAGAACACGACGAGCACACGATTTCCTGGTCTTCAACCAAAACGACCCTTGTTCCCATGAATATCTTTTCTGAAAGTAAGCCTGAGAGGATCTTTCAGCTATGTTTTGGAAATGACACTCCTTCTAACGAAATTGATTACAATCGACTATCCGAATTAGGGATCGTTAATGTATTCGAAATTCCACTTTGGGTGAAGACGTTCTTCATCCTCCAGCATCCCAGATCCATCATTCAGCACGAAAGCTCAATGTTGATAAGAGGAATGTTCAATAGTTCGACCTTCAAAATGAAAATTTCACTGACCGTATATGGTCAACATTTTCTTTTGATGATCGCTCAACAAAATAAGCTGGTTTTCTATTCCGTTTTTGATTTTCAGAACCATCAGGACATCATCTATCACCTCATGTTTACACTTCAGCAAAAAGAATTGATGGAAGAATCGGGTGAATTGATCTGGAGTGAAGGAACTGGTGCAAACAAAGCACTTTTTGAAGACGTTCAAAATGAAATGAAGCGCATCGAAAATCTTGCTGGAATCAAAGTAGTGAAAGACACAAAATTCATTGTCAACTCCCACAAACTGTGCGTATAATTAGTGGAATTTTAAAGGCCCGAAGATTTTCTGTTCCCAAGAATTTCCCTTCCAGACCAACAACTGACTTCGCAAAAGAAGGTCTGTTTAACATGCTTGAACATAAGATCGATCTGTACGATCTGAATATCCTTGATCTTTGTTCAGGAACGGGCAATATTTCATTGGAATTCATTTCAAGAGAAGCAGGATATATAACAGCAGTGGACTCGAATTTCAACTGTGTCCGATTTCTAAAGAAGAATGCCGAACAATTTGGCGTTGACGATCAACTGACCACAGTAAAGTCGGATATCATTCAATTCCTTGAAAGAACCGGAGACAAATATGACCTGATCTTCGCTGACCCACCCTATGGATTTAAACAGTATCATGATCTAATTCGACTTGTCTTTGAAAGAAATCTATTGCATGAGAATGGCATCCTGATCGTTGAACACGGCAAAGAAACCTCCTTTGAAGGTATAACCCAATTTGATTTTTGTCGTAATTATGGAAACGTTAACTTTAGTTTCTTCAATAATCAAAGCGAATGAAAAGAATAGGTTTATTTCCAGGCTCTTTTGATCCTTTTACTAAAGGCCATGAAGCCGTTGTTCTCAAATCGCTGGAACTTTTTGATGAAGTTGTCATTGGAATTGGCGTGAACACCTCGAAAGCGTACATGTTCTCTCTAGAGAAAAGAATCAAACACATTGAATGTCTTTTTCTGGATCAATCTAAGATCAGTGTCCAGACCTACCAAAAGTTAACGGTAGACTTTTGCAAGGAAATTGCAGCAAGTCACATTATCAGAGGACTTAGGGACTCAAAAGATTTTGAATTTGAGCGTTCAATAGCGCACATGAATCACGAGATCTCAGGAATTGAAACCGTCTTTTTCCTAACGGACATTAAATATGGAGCTGTTAACTCCTCTATCATTAGAGAAATCCACAAAAACGGTGGAAATATTTCACCATTTGTAACAAAACCTGAGCTACTCGTTTGATTGGTACGAAATCTGCTAATCCTATTTTCAAACTTCAAAAAATGTACAGGATAACCCTTATTTTCATTTTGCTATCCGGACTTTCTATAAGTCAGGAAAAACAATTGGTGACAATAAAAGGTTATGCTCCTGCTTATGTCGGTAAGTCACTGGATGTGAATGAAATCCTGGATTATTTCACTATGAAAGAGGGACCGATCGCTTCAACAACAGTGAAAGAGGATAGCACCTTTTCAGTGTCATTCTTTCTTGAAGAAACTCAAAAGGTAGTATTACATTCGAATCGAAACCGTTCGATCATGTATATCGAACCAGGTGCAAAATACGATATCTATTTACCGGACAAAGATCCTTATGAGCCATACAGGCCGAACGGTAACAATGTAGAAGTTACTTTTTTTGGACTTGACAGTACCGACATAAATTATAAGATCCTTACCTACCTGAGATGGCAAGATGAGTTTATTGGAGAGTATTATTACCTCAAAGCTCTAAAGCCGCTTGAATTCTCTCAAAACCTTGATCGCTTTAAAGTAAATGTCGAAAAGTACTATGCAAAGGACTCTTCTGACGTGTATTTCATGACCTTTATTCGTTTTTCAATTGCATCTCTGGACAACATTCAACATGCCGCAGACAGGAACAGGTATGAGAAGCACGATTTTTATATAAAGAACTTCCCTGTGTCATACAGAAATGATGCATACATGGGATATGTTTCGACTTTCTATGAAAAAATGATGCCTCGTCTTCCTATGGAAACGAACAACAGAGTATATCTGGGTATTTTAAAAAGTAGTCCAACATTGATCATGCGGGCACTTGGCAGTGAATACACGCTGATCAACATGAGGATCAGAGAAATGGTCATGATCAAAGCACTTGGAGAAGCCTTTTATACTGGTGAATATCCACAGACCAATATTCTTACAATTCTGGATAGCGTTTCTACGACTCCTTTGTTTCAATCCAATGGTATCATAGCGAAGAACATGATCATCCGTCTAACAGATCTTGTTCCCGGTGGGAAAGCCCCTGACTTCGCCGCAGCTAATCTTCAAGGTGAGATGAAAACCTTATTGAATTACAGAGATAAACATCTGTACATTCATTTCTTCGATCCGACAAGTCAGAAATCCATTATCCAAACCGATCCATTGATCAAACTCTATGAGCAATACAACAAGGATGTCACTTTCATCACGATTTGTCCTGATAAGAGCAGAGACTCAGTTGCAAAAAGTCAGTTGGATAAGATACCTTGGGGAAAATTTATACTCGATGAAAAATCTCCAGTCTTCAAATTATATAAAGTATCGACTTTCCCCTGTTATATCCTGATCGATGAAATGGGATATGTGGTTGCCGCACCTGCCCTGACCCCCATGCCCAATGGACAATATGAAACCATTGATAAAACCTTTTTCTACATCAAGAAGGCACGGGAAGAAATGGAACAATACAGACGTTGATCATCGGTCGTACAAACCATAAATGCCTCCGGCTATTCCTCCAGCAATATGTGCAAACTGTGAAATCTGGTCGTTTTCAAACGATGCGTAGATCTCATTTCCCAGATACAACAGTACTATCAAGATGAATGAAAGAGGTATTTCACCTGAACGACTGTGAGAAAGAGAGCTTAGTATGATAAACATGAACACCAAACCACTAGCCCCTAAAAGTCCTTCATCCCAGAAAAGAACATGAAAGATCGCCGTAGTAACTCCTGTAATCGTGGACATTATTATCATTTTCTTCGTCCCGTATCGGTGCTCAAGGATTGGTCCAAGCAATAGAAAGATCGATAAATTACCGACAAGATGCTCAATAGATGCATGCCCTAGGGTATAACCAAGAAAGCTTGCATACCAGACCGGATTTTCGCAATGCGTAACGCCACTTAAAATAAAAAACCCACTCCAATCTGATCCAATGGGCGCAATAAAAAAGATCAGTACTGCCGCTATTGTAAATGTTAAGGTAAAAGGAGAATCGAATGTTAGCTTCATAGTTTTGTCATTTCAACTTGTACCAATTTAGTATTTTTGCAAAAAGAAAATTCATGCGATTCAATCTTTCAGAGATCACAGATCTTATCAGAAACAGAAGAACGATCTATCCCGAACAATTCTCAGACAGAGAGGTTCACCGAGAACAGATCGAATTGATCCTGAACAACGCTCAATGGGCACCTAATCACGGAAATACACAACCATGGAGATTTAAAGTATTCACAGGAGCTGGAAAACAAAAATTGAGTAATTTCCTGAGCAGAACCTATCTTGAATTAACTCCTAAAGAGCAGCAGAATGATATGAAGCTTGCAAAAATGATCACTAGACCGTTGAAAGCTTCAGCAATTATAGCTGTTTGTATGGAACGTGATACAACAGAAAAGATCCTTGAACTCGAAGAAATCGAAGCAGTAGCATGTGCAATACAGAACATGCATCTTACTTGCACAGCATATGGAATTGGTGGATTCTGGTCTACGCCAAAACTCATTTATCATCAGAAGATGAATGAATTTCTCGAAATAGGAGGCAAGGACAAGTGCATTGGCCTTTTTTATATGGGGTATCCATCGATCGAATGGCCAAAAGCGCACAGAAAACCAATTGAGTATACAACAACATGGATCTCTGAATAAACATGGAAAATTCTGTTGACCATCGAATTGATTTGGGATTTGTGAACTATGTTCAACATCCTGAAAATCCAAAATACATTGTATTCAGATTCACGGATCCTAAAAGAGCAGAATCTTTTGAAACTGAACTCAATGCTCAAAACATTTGGCACGAGCGTGCTGAAGACGAAAAGAGAGGTCAACCGATCTGGTTATTTGCCATTCATAACAAGGATTTCAAAAAGGTGGAACGCATCAATTTTATGGTTGAAGGAAAACATAAGAAACCCTTAATTCCTTTTAAAATTTTACGTTCCTCATTGATCTTGTTTTCTACAGTTGCGATGACAATGGCACTCATTGGTTACTGTAAAGCACAGGAAAAACTCAATTCGCACAACCAAATAGACACATCGGTCAATAAAGACCTTTAGAACGGAATAAAATCACTTTCTTCGCGTTGTGAATCCAAGTATGAAACTTTTCTCGATTTTTCTGGTGGTCATCCTGACCGGATCTTTCAGTGGGTTTTCTCAAAATAAAGAGAAGTTTCCATCCTATTTTGGATTAAAAGTCAGCCCAGTCTTCCCTACCCGTTTCATCGGTGAACCAACGACGGACCTAAGTTTGGATGGTTTCACGACCTCTATTCAACAAAAAATAGGGTACTCTTTCGGTGGAACAGTTCGAGCAGGTATTACCAAATTGATCGCCATTGAGACAGGGATCAATTTTGTTCAGCGCAATTTCAATATCGACATGGCTGTTCCTGACTCCAATGTCTATGCAACAAATGACCTTTCTTTCATTGCGTATGATATTCCTTTGAATGGTCTTGTCTATGTTCAAATGAATGAGCAGATCTACATGAATGCGTCACTTGGAGTTGCATTTAATTTCAAGCCTACTGACGTAGGTATCTTAACACTACCTGGTGGATCCTATTCATTTACACATACCGGAAGAGTTCTTCGTAAAATGGGATTTGACCTAAATGCGAATTTCGGATTTGAATACCGTACAGAAAAAAATGGATTCTTCTATCTCGGCGGATCTGGAAGAGTGCCTTTTGCTCCACTTTTCACCATGGTGGCACAATTCAAATACCAAGGCTATAAAACCACCATATATGGAGAGGTAGACGGTTCGTATCTCAGCATAGATTTCAAATATTTCTTCCCGAACGTTTCAAAGAAGGGAACTCAGTTTATCAAAGGACCAATCGATTAACATGAACGAAAGAGTAAAAGAACTGATAGATATTCTTGAATTACAACCTCATCCTGAAGGTGGATTTTATAAGGAAACGTATCGTTCGGATCAAGTACTTGAAAATAATCGAAACCTGATGACTTCCATCTATTTTCTAATCACGGGTCAAAACATTTCCAGATTGCATCGCATCAAAAGTGATGAATTGTGGTATTTTCATGAAGGAAGCACATTGAACATTCATACTCTTGATCAAAACGGCTGCAGATGCATAAAGCTGGGAAGAGACATCAATAGCAACGAGCAGCCATTTGCTTTAGTCCAAGGAAATACCATTTTCGGATCGAACTTGGAAAATGAATCTGAAGAAAACTATGCACTGGTTTCATGCGCTGTTGCACCAGGATTTGATTTCAGGGATTTTGAGCTCTTTACCGCAGATGATCTTCTAAAGGAATATCCTGAACACGAAAAAATAATTCGAAAACTTACTTAGGAAGTTCTGATTCCAGTACAGTGCTGGTCCACAAAGTGATCTTTCCTACATCCATTCTCGGCCATATCGCAGAAATTACACCATTCACCGCAGAAATATTGAGGTAGTCTCCAAAAAACACCTTTTTGAATGGAATAAAGGAGGTATCCGTCAACCTGTGGTCAACAAAAGATTTTCCGCCATCTCTGGAAACAGACAAATACACATCTGTCTGATTCAATTTTTGACGATCATTTCTGCGATCATAATAAACGAAGTATAAATATCCTGTTGATTGATCTATTGTCATCCACGTGAAGAATTGATCCGATCCTGTGGTGTCAGTGCCTACTTTGATCGGTGATGACCAGGACTTGCCCTTATCGTCTGAGATCGATATCCAGTTTTCTTTTCCTGATTGAGGATCTCGATCATCGATCCAATTCAGATATAATCTTCCTTTATGAGGTCCATTACTCAAATCACAACTCAGCACAGGCAAACCATTACAGCGATTAATACCCGGCACGTCAAAAGTCCACCCTCCCACATGATCCATGATCAAACTTTCTTTTTGCATCCAGGTTTCACCTTTGTCCATTGAACACTGAAAAACCAATCCTTTCGGACCGGACCAGGTCACATACAATTCTCCATTCGTACCTACCGCAGGTACTGCCCCTTCCACTGTATTGTCGTCATCAACACAATCTCCGGCGTAAAAGGATATCCTTTTGGGTTTTGTCCAGGTGTTTCCCTGATCTGTCGATTTTGAAAAAAGGATAATGGATGAATCCGTTGGTGCTTCTGAACCATACACATCAAATTGAGTCCAGGTCATGTAGATCGTGTTCGAAGCAGGGTCGATACAAGTCCAGTGTTTATCCTGTGCTTTTGGAGCCTCTGGCTCCGGAAATGTACCCTGATCAAATTTCTTATCGACCTGTTCCGTTTTCTGACAGACAATTCTGTCTATCCAATAGGTTTTCTTGTAATTCGCTAAATGAAAATAATAAAGCTTACCGAGAGCATCAAACATGATCACAGGATCTCCCCAAACACCATATTTACTCTTTAAGCGTTTTGATTTCCAGGTCTTGCCCCCATCCTTCGAATAATAATATCCATTCAAGATCGACCCAGCTGCTATAATCTTCTGGTCTTTTGGGTGGATGGCTATTGAAGGTTCACATTGATCATAAATAGCGAAGATCCCCTTTGGTTTTGGCAACAAAACAGGCTCCACTATAGCTTGACTGACTGCCAGAAAAGGTAGAAACGATCCGAAAATCAACAAGTACTTCATCAAATCGTTCTTAACCAGTAATTCAATAAGTCTTTTTGCGGTTCATTTTTCATCGGAATGAAGTGAAAAGAAGGCTTCTCATACAAGCTGATCTTAACCATAAGTTTCATAAGACGGTCGTCTCTGGAGACCAATAACTCCAATTCATCCCCTTCTTTCATTTCTGCAATCATTGCCTCAAGTCCTTTTTGGTCAGCTCTGAAATCACCATATGCTAGGATCTCATCATTTACGCTCAACCCTGCCTCTTCAGCCGATGAACCTGCTCTGATCGATCGAACGATCAAGTTTCCACCATCTTGTCTTAAAGAAGCACCAAATGAAGGGGTCGCGACTCCTGTATACTCAGCCCCAAATCCAATTTCTCTGAAGATCTCATTGTAAGGTGGAATTTCAGTTCCGTGAATGTATTTTTCGAAAAACTCCTTCATACTTTTTCCAGAGAATCTTTCCAGCTCAGCGCGGAATTCATCTTCCGTGAAACCTCTTTTCTGCTTTAAGTAAAACTTGTCGTAAAGAGCTTGTAAAAAATGATCAAGTCCTTGTACTCCTTTCGAATGACTGATGATCATCATATCAAATAAAGCCGCCATAACCGCTCCTCTCGAATAATAGGTCATGGTGGTATTTGCACTATTTTCATTTGGACGATATGCTTTGATCCATGCGTCATAACTTGAGTGTGCAAGCGGTTGAACACGAGAGCCCACTGATCCTTCCACATAATTGATCGTATTCTCTAATTTACTGAGGTACTCATTCGGGTCATAATAGCCTGCCCTCAACAGAAGCAATTCGTCGTAATATGAAGTGAATCCTTCCATCACCCAAAGAAGACTGGTGTAATTCTCTTCATCATAATTAAATGGTCCTAATTCGATCGGTCTGATACGCTTTACATTCCATAGGTGGAAATACTCATGAGCCACAAGCGATAAAAATCCGATATATGCACTACCTGAGTATGTCCATCTGTTCACACTTAACGTCGTTGAGCTGGTGTGCTCAAGTCCTCCTTGACCGTCCACAACATTGTGAATGATGAAAACATAATTTTTGTTCGGATTCTGACCAAAAACTCCGGTTGCAGACTCTACGATCCTTGCCATGTCCTTTTGTAAGACTTCAATAGTATAATTACCAGGACCATACATAGCGACAGTATGCTCTACTCCTGCTGCTGTAAAAGAAAATACTTCCTGATTTCCAATTTCAATTGGCGAATCAGCTAGTTCATCATAGCTGGCAAATGAATAATTGAAACCATGTTTCTGGTACCGTGTCATTGCCGTTGTTACCTGATTGAAATCCTTGTAAGGAATAACCTCCAAAGTTCCAGAACGATCTTTATGTCCATTCACGTACATAAAAACACCCGATCCACTTACAAAACCATGAGTGAGATCGAGAAAGCTTGTCCTTACAGATAATTCAAAGGAATAAACCTCGTATTTCACCTTCACTTTCGAAGCCTTTCCTTTCGAAATTGACCAGGTATTTTTGGAAGTTTTCTTCACACCTATTACTTGTCCATTTTCATCAAAAGCTTTTACCAGATTGACATTTTTAGAAAATTCTCTCACCAAATATGATCCCGGAGCCCATACTGGCATTTTCACTTCAAGCACTTTTTCCTTGAACCCTTCGAGATCCATTTCAACTTCAAAATAATGGCTTTGAGGTTTAGACATTCCCAAGTTATAATGCACTTTCTGTGACCATACCAGGAAACATGTACTAATAAGACCGAGTGTCAATAGGATGTTTTTCATACATTTATATTTGTTTCAAAGATACGATTTGTCCATGAAGGATTATCTTTACAATAGCTAAAACAATAGTATGCGTTATTCGATCCCACTTTTCATTATCATACTTTTTACAATTCAATCCTGTACTACTGATTCTAATTCAGCACCGGTATAATTTGCCGTAGATTTAGCAATATCATTTATATCAATATCGGGATAATGTAACAATAAAAAAGTTTCTACCTTTTTAATCAATGTGATCTGGCGACCTTCATCTGCTAATGATTTTATCTCAACCGATTGTATAAATTCCAGAT
>CALCCB010000009.1 GCA_937899625.1 uncultured Bacteroidota bacterium | reverse complement strand
TTTTTATACTCAATTCGAACCGGAGGTAATCCTGAATGAAGATCTGAAAGAACTTATTCTGGAGTGTTACCGAATCGGTCAGCCAGTAGAGAATTTCTTTAATGAATTAATACATAGAAGATAACATGAACAAACTGATCTTACTTTTAATTGTAAGTTCCATTGGAACAGCTTTTAGCCAGAAAAAGGAACTGGCAAACAAACAAGAATTAACACTGAAAGATGCTGTTATGAAGCAGTATCGCGATTTTTACCCTGATCGGCTGAACGGATTCCAATGGTTGGCCAATACGGACTGTTACACCTTCTACAGCAAGAATTACCAATCCCTGTATAAGTCTTCGGTAAGTGGAACTAAAGACACTGAATGGTACACCATTCAGAAAGTCAATGAGGTGCTGGGTTCTGAACTGTACAATTTCTATGGGTTGACCTGGAAGAATGAGAACGAATTTTACATCAACGATGGGGTTCACTTCTATGTGTATAATACTGTAAATGACAAAGGGTCCATGATCCATGGTTTGGATGAGGATGCGGCAAATACCGAGTTTCATTCTGGAACCGAAAATATGGCATACACAATAGAGAACAATGTGTATATCCATACAGGAATAGGATTGAAATTAATTGTGACGGATAATGCCGACAAGAATATTGTTTCTGGACAATCCATTGCAAGAAATGAGTTCGGTATTCAAAAGGGATTATTCTGGTCGAATGATGGGAACAGACTTGCCTTCTATCAAAAAGACGAAACTGAAGTTCATGATTATCCATTGTTGAACATCAATGAAACTCCTGGAGCGTTGAGCTCGATCAAGTATCCAATGGCTGGGCAAAAATCGGAGAAACCAAGAGTAGGGATCTATGATTTGAGAACCAAGCAGACGGTTTTTATTTCACCAAAAGGAAATCCTGACGATTACCTTACCAATTTTACATTTACACCGGATGATAAGTACGTTCTGATCGCTGAGGTGAATCGTGATCAAAATCACACCTGGTTAAATGTGTATGATGCTGCAACCGGGAAATTCGTGAGAACTCTTTTGGAGGAAACAAGCGACAAGTGGACCGAACCTGAGCATCCAGCTTTTTTCCCTTCGTCTGCTTCAAATAATTTTATCTGGATCTCAGAAAAGGATGGATTCAACAATCTTTACTACTATGATTTCACCGGAAAATTGATCAAACAGCTTACGTCGAACAAATTTGTGACGAAAGACATCCTAACAATGTCTAATGATGGGAAGAAGATCTATTTTTCAGCGACTGGTGAATCACCATTAAATACAATGGTCTATTCTATCGAGATCAAGAGCGGAAAACAGACATTGATCACGAAAACGGAGGGGACTCATGAATTTTACCTTTCTGGAGACGGAAAGTATTATTACGATGGCTATTCAAATCACACAACGCCGTATGTGTCCAAGATCTGGACAACAAATGGTAAAATGGCCAAATTCCTGAATGAAAGTCCTGAGAAGCTTGCCGGTTATAAAATTGGTACAGCTGAAATATCGACGTTAACTGGAAAAGATGGTTCAACCTTGTATACTCGTTTGATCAAGCCAAGCAATTTTGACCCGAATAAGAAATATCCAGTTCTGGTTTATGTGTATGGAGGTCCTCATGCCCAATTGATCACCAACTCCTGGTTGGATGGTGCAAGTCTATGGATGTACTGGATGGCTGAACAAGGATATCTGGTATATACCTTAGATGGCAGAGGCTCAGCAGAAAGAGGGTTTGCCTTTGAATCTCAGATCCATCGTCAATTGGGAACGGTAGAGATCGAAGATCAATTGACTGGTGTGGATTATTTGAAATCCCTTCCTTATGTTGACGCAAACCGATTGGCCGTTCATGGCTGGTCGTTTGGAGGGTTCATGACCACATCGCTAATGTTAAGAACCCCTGGAGTATTTACAGCTGGTGTTGCCGGTGGTCCGGTAACTGATTGGAAGTACTATGAGATCATGTATGGTGAACGCTACATGGATCGTCCGGAAGAAAATGAAAAAGGGTACGAACAAGCATCATTATTAACTCATGCAGGTAATCTGAAAGGGAATCTTTTACTGATCCATGGTACAGTTGATGATGTTGTTGTTATGCAGCATAACTTTGCTTTGGTGAAGAAATTCGTGGACCTTGGAATACAAATGGACTTTTTCCCATATCCAATGCATAAGCATAATGTAGGAGGGAAAGATCGAGTTCATTTAATGGAAAAAGTACTGTACTACGTGATCGACAACAACAAGTGAACGATCGAATAAATTGATAAAAGGGGAGGGTAAATCGCGTTACTTTCCCCTTTTTTTATTCGTATATTTGGCTCCTATTAATTCCAGTTATGGCAGAAACAGTGGCAAAGGAGAAAAAAGGAACTGTGAATAAAGAAGTATTACTCGATGCGTTTCGTTTGATGTGTGCGGCAAAAACAATGGCCGAGAAATATGAAGCGAACAAAGAGGTTACTTCGAAATATGTACATGCGACCTCAAGAGGACATGAAGCTATTCAGTTGGCAATTGGGATGCAATTGAAACCTCAGGATTGGGTTTCTCCATATTATCGTGATGACAGTATTCTTCTTGGAATAGGAATGAAGCCTTATGAATTAATGCTTCAGGTTTTTGCCAAAAAGGATGATCCTTTCTCCGGAGGAAGAACCTATTATTCTCACCCTTCTCTTAACAGAGAAGATATGCCTAAGATCCCACATCAATCTTCAGCGACTGGAATGCAGGCCATTCCAACAACTGGAATCGCAATGGGGATTCAGTATAAAGAAAAACAAGGATTGAATGAAGATTACGCAGGAGAGAATCCGGTAGTCGTTTGTTCATTGGGAGATGCATCTTGTACAGAAGGAGAAGTTTCTGAGGCGCTTCAAATGGCTGCTTTGAAACAGTTTCCGATCATTTACCTTGTCCAGGATAACGGATGGGATATTTCTGCTAATGCTGCTGAAACACGCGCTCAGGACATGACTGAGTACGCACGTGGGTTCAATGGAATTGAAGTAAGAACAATTGACGGAAGTGACTTTGAACTATCCTACAACACTGTTAAAGATGTAATCGACACGGTGCGAAAGGAGCGTCGTCCGTTTATCATTCATGCAAAAGTACCGCTTCTTGGGCACCATACGTCTGGCGTTCGTAAAGAGTGGTATCGCGATGATCTTGAGGAAGCTGCTACGAGAGATCCATATCCGAAATTAAAGGACCTGATGAGGTCAAATGGTATTGATGAAGCAGATCTGATCAACATTGAATCGGAAGTACGAAAACTGATCGATGAGGATTACGACAAAGCGATCAATGCTGAAGATCCGGAACCACATAGCGTAACTGATTTTATTTTTGCTCCGACACCGGTGACGGAAGAAAAAGGAGAGAGAGAACCTAAAGGAAAGAAGAAAACAGTAATGGTGGATAGTGCATTGTTTGCAGTGCGCGAATTGATGGAAAAGCATCCCGAAGCATTATTGTACGGACAAGATGTTGGAGGTAGACTAGGGGGTGTTTTTAGAGAAGCAGCTACATTGGCTCAAAGCTTTGGAGATAACCGTGTATTCAACACACCAATTCAGGAAGCATATATTATAGGGTCGACTGTTGGAATGTCCGCAGTAGGTTTGAAGCCAATAGTGGAAGTTCAGTTTGCCGACTATATCTGGCCAGGTCTGAATCAGCTTTTCACGGAAGTATCCAGATCCTATTATTTATCAAATGGTAAATGGCCTGTTAGCTGCATCGTTCGAGTTCCAATTGGAGCTTATGGTTCAGGTGGTCCTTATCATTCATCCAGCGTAGAATCTGTGGTAACAAATATCCGAGGAGTCAAAGTGGCATACCCTTCAACAGGAGCTGATCTTAAAGGATTGATGAAATCTGCATTTTACGACCCGAACCCGGTGGTCATTTTTGAGCATAAAGGATTATACTGGTCAAAGATCAAGGGTACTGAAGGAGCGATGTCTATTGAACCGGATGAGGATTACATTATTCCATTTGGAAAAGGAAGAGTGGTTCTTTCAGCAAATGATGAAGAGATCAAAAAAGGTAATACGGTTGGTGTGATTACATACGGCCGTGGTGTATACTGGACACTTGAAGCTGCCAAGCAGTTTGAGGGAAGGGTAGAGATCATCGATCTACGCACACTTAATCCACTCGATCATGATTTGATGAATGAGGTGGCAAGGAGACATGGAAAAGTTATGCTGGTGACCGAGGAATCGATCGAGGCATCATTTACGTTAGGATTAGCTGGAAGAATACAAAGAGATAATTTCAAATACTTGGACGCTTCTGTTTCCATTGTAGGTTCAGTAGATACGCCAGCAATTCCATTGAATTCGATCCTTGAAGCCGAATTGCTACCGAATGCTGAAAAGGTAGGAGTGGCTTTAAAAGGTTTGTTAGAATATTAATAAAGTATTGACCAAAAAAGGGCAGTCTTTGACTGCCCTTTTTTAGTTTATTCATTTTGTTTTAGATCTGACCAACAACCGCTTCGGATACATTGATGATATGATCACCAACTTTCTCAAGCGAAGAGAAAAGATCGTTGTAGACCATTCCGCCTTTCAAATTGTATTCTTTGTTGTCTGAAATGTTTTCTAGATACTCTGATCTTAATTCATCACGTTTTTCATTGATCTTTCTTTCTGCAAGTACTGCCTCGTCAATAATGACACCGTCATGATGAGATTTAAGATTTTCCAGCATGATTTCAAATGCATGGTCAACTAAATCAAACATTTCAGAAAGATTATTTCTTTGTTCAGGGGTGAACCAAATACGAAGCTCATCTTTTCGTTCAATACTTTTTGACATTTGATAATAGATGTCTCCAATTCTTTCAAGATCATTGGCAATACTGTTCATAGATCTTATCCTTCTCGCAGTTTCTTCAGATAATTCTCCCTCTGAAATTTTATTCAGATAATTTGCCACTTCAATTTCTATTCGGTCCGTGATATCTTCAAATTTCTGTATCTTCTCGTACAATAATTTTTGTTCTTTTTGATTTTGCTCATAGAGAAGTGTCCTTGTAAATTTTGACATACGAGCAGTTAGCTCACCGAACTTATGGATTTCTTTTTTAGCTTCCAGAAGAGATAATTCCGGTGTATCCATAATACCTGTTCCAATGTAATCAAGATGAAAGATCTCGTCGGCAGCTCCTCTTGATTTAACAGTTCTTTCAGCGATTCGAACCAATTGAGGAACAAACCAAATCAGAATTAATACATTGGCTGTGTTGAATGTTGTATGAAGGATAGCTAACCCCGTATTGGCGAATTCCTTTGGATTTGAAAACGGGTCACCTGAACCTATGGCATGCATGAACCATTTGATGCCGTCCAGATAAAATGGGAAAATTAAAATTGCCCAGGTTACCCCTATGACATTGAAGAGTGTATGGATCTGGGCTGATCTCTTTGCATGGACATTTCCAATGGTAGCCGCCAATTGAGCAGTAATAGTTGTTCCAATATTTTCACCAAGGATCATCGCTGCTGCCACTTCAAAAGGAATTATCCCTCCAGCAACCAAGGTCATTGTCAATGCCATAGCAGCAGAACTTGATTGAATAATTATGGTTACCAGTGTCCCTAGGATCACGAAAAGAATCGTACTGATAAATGGTATGTCCTTGTAGTCGATAAAGAACTGAACCAAGAAAGAATCTTCTTGGAGTGTTGGAACAGCATCTTTCAAGAAAGCCAAACCCATGAATAATAAAGCAAATCCTATTAGTGAACTTGCCCAGGCTTTCATTTTCTTTTTTCCAACGAAAAGAAGTGGTGCCGCAATTGCAAAAAAGATCAATGCATAACCACCAATGTCTACTTTAAATCCAAAAATATTGATCAACCAACCGGTAACTGTAGTACCTATATTCGCCCCCATCATTAC
>CALCCB010000008.1 GCA_937899625.1 uncultured Bacteroidota bacterium | reverse complement strand
CAAAAAGTATTCTTTGCGTTTGGTAAGACGACATTAACTACTGAAGGAGAAGAGGCACTTGATCTGATCGCAGAAGAAATGAAGGCAAATACTTCTATGAAACTTGAAGTGATGGGGCATAGTGATGCAGAAGAAGATAAGGTAGGTCTTGAGAAGGAGATGTATGCAGATATGGCTTCAAAAAGAGTCAATGCTGTCATGTCTTATTTAATGGATAAAGGAATCGAAGAGGGTAGAATGATCCCATCTTCTCAAGGTAGCAGCGAGCCAAGTGATGAGATAGAAGATAGTGATGATGATGATCTTAAAATGGCCAAGAACAGACGCGTAACATTTAAGGTGAGATAATAAACCTTAATGAGAATATAGAGAAGGAGGCCTAAAGCCTCCTTTTTTTTATATAAGCTTTTTCAAAGTTTCGAATAAACGCTGAGTAGGTAATCCCACAACGTTTGTATATGATCCTTTTATTTCAGATATAAAGTTATACCCAATCCATTCCTGGATGCCGTATGATCCGGCTTTATCAAAAGGTTTGAATTCTCTTATATAATAATCGATCATCTCATCTGGAATTGTCTTGAAATTTACTTCGGTAATTTCACTAAAGGAGATTTGATCTTTTAAGGTAAATACAGCAACACCAGAAACCACATGATGTTTTCGACCTGAAAGTTCTTTGATCATTGCAAATGCCTCTTCATAATCGGAAGGTTTCCCGAGAACCCTATGGTCAAGGATCACGGTGGTGTCAGCGCAGATCAAGATTTCGTTTTCTTCAAGATGTTCTTGTAAATGTGTCGCTTTTTTTAAAGCAACATACTCTGCAACTTCGAAAGGATCAAGATCAATGGGGAAAGATTCATCGATATCAATAGAATAGACGCGAAAATCAAAACCCATGTCGGATAACAACTCTTTCCTACGTGGAGAATTTGATCCTAAAATAATCCTGGAATTCATTAACTATGAACCGTTAGAAATGAGATAACACCGAATAACATTGAAACTTTGATCAATTGATCACTTATTTTTAGCTTATCAGAAAGAAATAAGCTGATGCCTGAAATGGACAGTGTTACTGCTGAAACTGCCAGTGGCAATACCATCGGGATGTTCCAGTTTAAATTGTTCGCCTCATATAGGCATAATAAAATAACAAGGATCATAATGATCGTTGATATAATTTTGGAATTCATCACTCCAATGACCATTGGGAGTGATTTAACGTAGATCAGGCGATCTCCGGACATATCCTGTATATCTTTTATGATCTCTCTTGAAAGGTTTGATAGGGCTGCCAGAAGAGCTACAATGTAGATCAAATTCAGATCTTCTGAGATCAAAAGAGTAATTACGTTCTGATCAGACTGCAGACTTACTGAAAAACAAACATAAAGTAGAGTCAATACAGGAATCATTCCTGTTAAAATGGCTATAATGAGATTTCCGATGAATACTTTTCGTTTGAAATACATGCTATAAAACCATAATAGGTTGATGGAAATCAAATGAATGAAGACAAATATGATCGATTGATAATAAATAGAGAGGTATATCCCTGAAATGAAACCAATCCCATTAAAGCTCCAATGAGAAACAATGGCCCAGCGTCTTTTGATGTGTTTTGTAATGATCAGTTTTTCGGGCTTATTGATCCTATCAGCTTTAACGTCAAAGTAATCATTGATGATATTGCCAGCAGCAGCAATAATAACTGTGGAGCCGATGAGAAGTACTAAATTAAATAGGTTAAAAGTGTAGCCGGAATAATCGCTCAGACCTTTGAGGTGAATAAACGAGGCGATCATTGTAAAAGCAATGATCGCAAGATTAAGAGGTCGTATAAGTCGCAGAAAATGCATTACTTGATGATTCTATATTCTGTGCGACGGTTAGACTGATGTGCTTCTTCTCGTTCTTTTTCAGTTGCCATTTTGTTGATCTCTGCATCTGAAATAACCGGTTTTGTTTCTCCGTATCCTTTGTAAGTCATTCTTGATGCCTCGACACCTTTTAAAACGACATATTCATAAACAGACTTGGCTCTGTCATTCGAAAGTTTTAGGTTCTCTTTATCATCACCTCTTGTGTCTGTATGTCCACCGATTTCAATTTTAACCGTTGGATTTTTAGTCATGAATTCAACAAGCTTGTTTAATTCAACGTAAGATTCGGGTCTCAATGTTGCTTTACTCAAATCAAAGAACACGTTCGCGAGAAGAGTAGGAGTGCCATCCGTAATTGGCACCATAGGCACATCCATATGAACAGCCTCCTGATTTTCGACAACTGTCATATTAAAGTTCTTTGAAAAGAATGTGTAGCCAGGGTAGGAGACATTCAATGCGTATGACTTGTTGATAGGTAAACTCACCATAAATTCACCGGTTAGCTTATCCGCTTCTGAAACTACCACTTCTTTTCCTGTCTCCAGATCGATCAGTTGGAACTTACCCGGGATTGGATTTCTTGTTTTAATGTCATAAACCATTCCTTCAAAGTATAGGGTCTTTGTTGGTCTCAAGTTCTCAGGAAGTGTAAAATAGTAGATATCAAGTCCTCCGTATCCTCCATCTCTGTCAGAGGCAAAAAATGCGATTTCGCCATCGGGAGAAACCATCAAAGAATTTTCGTCAAACTTTGTATTGATAGGGTATCCCAAATTAACAGGTCTGGTCCAGTTTCCTTTTGCGTCCATTCTTGATACATATAGATCGGATCCGCCCATGCCAACATGGCCTTTCGAAGCGAAATAAAGTGTTTTTCCGTCGGGGTGAATCAGAACAGATTCCTCTTCGTAGGGTGTGTTAATGATATCAGGTAATCTTTCCGGAGTATTCCAAGACCCATTGTCTAAAAGTCGCGTTACGTAGATATCGGAATTTTCAGTCTGATTGCGACCTCTGATCCCTCTGATGAAATACATTGTTTTCCCATCCGCAGATAGCGAAGGTTGTGTTTCCCAGTGATACGAATTTACATTACCCGGAATATTCACAGGATCGGTCCATCTCGAGCCTAACTTTTTAGTGTAGAATAGGTCACAACTTCCTTTTCCAAATCTGTTTTCACCATAATTCTCTCCAGTTGCATCCGGACAAGCCACAAACACTAGTGAGCGCCCATCAGCTCCAATGGTTGGCGCACCTTCGTTGTTTACAGTATTTACGTTCATTGGCATTGGAACCGCTGTGCCCCACATGTTTCGGTCATTCAATTGAGAAACGTAGAAATCTTCTTGTTCTTTGATGGGTCCAAATACTCTTTCGTCAGGAATTCTGCGGGTGAATAAGATGGTTTTTCCGTCGACAGTGATCGTTGGAAAGTACTCATTATATTCAGTATTTATCCCCGGACCTATATTTACGGGATCAAATTTTGTCGGATTCTTCAAAGCTTCCAAAGCAAATCTGTTGTTATCCATCAATTTATTCGCTTCAGCGACAAGTTGCATGTTTGCATTTCTGTTTTGGACGAATATTTCAAGGTTCTTGTTGCTCTTCTCATAGTCTCCAACTGCGTTTTGAAGATTTGCAAGATAAAAGTAGGTACTGCCCGTTTGACTGTGATCGGCTTTGATTCTAAGTGCTGATTCAAAATGTTCAATTGCTTCAGGATATCTTCCGAGGATTTCACAGTATTCGCCTGCGAACATATGTGCTTCCCAGAAATTCGGATCTTTCTCAAGCGCTTGATTCATCAAGTCGATTCCAAACTTATAATTGGGCATATTCGTTGCGCGATCGATTGAAGTACCTGGAGCATCTTTACCTTGTTCAAATAACTTGATTGCCTTTTTATTACTTGTTGAATATTTCACCTGACTGATAGAGCACGAAGCTGACAGGAGAATTGAGAAGAATATAAGAAATGACTTCATATTAAGGTATGTTCAAATATTTATGTGTCTGCAATGAAATACGCCATTGCGGGTTGTTCTTGACATAGTCTACGATCATAGGCAAAAATCGTTCCTGTTTGCCCCACTCGGGCTGCAGGAATAACTGACAATTTTCGTTCACTTTTTTAGCGTGTCCCTCAGCCCATTCAAAATCAGACGAATGAGCGATGATCACTTTGAGTTCATTGGCAATATCGTACGAAGATTCAACAGGTTTTTTAAACTTTTTTGGAGAGAAACAATACCAATCGATCTGTCCTTGTAAATGATAACAGCCTGAAGTTTCTACTGCGATCGTAAATCCTTTCTCCCTTAATAACTGAGTTAATACAGAAAGGTTATACATCAGTGGTTCACCGCCAGTTATAACAACA
>CALCCB010000007.1 GCA_937899625.1 uncultured Bacteroidota bacterium | reverse complement strand
GAACATGACTGCTCCTGGAGGATGGACTCAAATTCAGGTGACGGACAACACGGGCAATTCGACAATTATTACTCCAGGGTCAGTTCCGGCTTGTGGATCGAATCCATGCTCGGGAATTACAATTACAGGTTCTGTTTCAGCACAAACAAACGCATCTTGTTTTGGTGGCAATAATGGTGCTGCCACTGTTACAGGTTCAGGAGGTACTGCAGCGTACACCTACACATGGACACCAGGCAGCTTAAGTGGAGGGACTCAATCTTCTTTATCTGGAAATGTTTATACTGTGAATATTTCAGATGCTAATGGTTGCACGGGTACTACATCCGTAACAATTACACAACCTTCGTCTGCACTTGCTGCGAGCACTACAACGACACCTGCTACTTGTGGATCCAATAATGGATCTGCAACAGTTAATCCAACTGGAGGTACTTCTGGATACACTTACGCATGGTCTCCATCAGGAGGATCATCTGCAACTGCTTCGAATCTGGCTTCTGGCAGTTATTCAGTGACCGTGACCGATGCCAATGGTTGTACAACAACTGCTAGTGCAACGGTCGGATCGAATGGTGGTCCAAGTATTTCACTAACGAATTCAAGTAATGTAACGTGTAATGGTGATAACGATGGCTCCGCTGCGGTATCAGGAACTGGAGGAACAGGAACCCTGACTTATAACTGGACACCAGGTAACTTAACTGGAACAACTCAATCAGCTCTGGCAGCAGATACTTACACTGTGACCGTTACAGATCAAAATGGATGTGCCAACTCTACCACCGTTACGATCAACGAACCTACTGCGGTTACACTGACTCAAGGAACGATTACACCTGCTAACTGTGGCGTTTCAGATGGTTCGGCTACTGTGACGGGCGCAGGTGGAACCGGAGCTTTAACCTATACTTGGACACCAAATGTGAGTACCAGTGCCTCAGCGACAAATATTGCTGCAGGATCCTACACTGTAACAGCCACGGACCAAAATGGTTGTCAGGCAACAGTGAACTTCACCGTGTCATCCATTGGAGGACCAACGGTGAGCATAAGCTCATCTTCAGATGCTTCATGCTTCGGAACAAACGACGGTTCGGCTACAGCAACTGCTACAGGAGGAACTTCGCCTTATACTTATAGCTGGAGTCCTTCAGGAGGTTCAACAGATACAGCTACCGGACTAGCCGCAGGAAACTATACTGTAACAGTGACTGACGATACCGGTTGCATCGGAACTGCTTCAGTAACTATTGGCAGCCCAACTGCAATATCAGTAACTGAAACAATCACAGATGCTTCATGTGGAAATAGTGATGGACAAATTTCAGTTTCAGCCACTGGAGGATCTGGACCGTACACCTATTCTTGGATTCCAAATGGAGAAACTACAAGCTCAATCACCGGATTAAGTGCCGGCAACTACTCCGTAACTGTTACCGATGCCAATAGTTGTAGCTCGACAGAAAGTTATTCTATTGATGTTATTGGTTCATTAAATGTTGCTGTAACTCCGGGAGTATGGTCGATCAATGCCGGGGAATCTGTTCAATTGAATGCAACTGGAGCAGATACCTATTCATGGTCTCCAACCAACGGATTAAGTTGTTCAGATTGTCAAAACCCAATTGCCTCACCATCAATTTCTACTACCTACACTGTGACAGGGACTGACGCATCAGGATGTACAGGAACTGCAATAGCTATAATAACGGTTACTCAAGTTTGCGGTGATTTGTATGTACCGACTGTCTTCTCGCCGAACGGAACAGGGCCTGCAGCAAACAATGTACTTTGTGTTATGGGTAGCTGTATTGCAGAATTGACGTATGCAGTTTATAACAGATGGGGAGAAAAAGTCTTTGAGACTTCTGATAAAACAATTTGCTGGGACGGTTTATACAAAGGAAAAGAGGTTAATTCCGGAGTATATGCATACAAGTTAAATGCGAGGTTATTCGATGGAACAGTGATCGAGGAATCTGGAAATCTCACTGTAATTAGGTAATTTTAGAATTAAGAAAAATACTCATGAAAAAGGTATTCATATTTGGTAGTTTGTTGATGAGCTTAGCCTCCTTTGCTCAGGATGTGCATTTCTCACACACTGAATTCTCCCCTTTGACACTGAACCCTGCTCTGGCAGGAGCAAATTCTCCAATGCAGGGAGTTGTAAACTACAGAAGTCAATGGAATTCGGTTGCTACGCCCTATTCCACAATAGCGGCATCTTTTGACACTCGCTTCAACGAAAACAAAAGGGCAAAAAAAGGAATTATTGCCGGGGGATTAAATTTCTACAACGATAAGGCAGGTGATCTAAAAGTTAGCTCCACCTGCGTGAATTTAAATCTAGCCTATCACCTTATCCTTGACCAATCCAGTACTTTAGGACTGGGTATCTATACGGGGTATGGACAACGTTCAATTGATCCTAGTGCAGGTAGATGGGGAACTCAGTATGACGGAATGAGCTACGATCCTTCAATGGCAACAGGAGAGTCATTTGATAACCAATCGTTCGGATACCTGGATGCGGGTGCAGGGATGGTTTACACTTATAAGACCGATGAAGGGTATATGACTCAGAATATTCAGCGCCTCTTTAACATTGGATTTTCTGCATACCACTTGAACAGACCTAATTATTCTTTTGTGAATGCTGCAGATGATAAATTGTACATTCGCTACTCGGCTTTTGCCAACGCAAACATTGGAATTGCCAATACTCGTGGATCATTCCTACCAGGAATCTATTATCATCGTCAAGGTACGGCACAGGAATTCCTTTGGGGATTCAACTATAAGTATATCTTGAGTGAAGGATCTAAGTTTACCGGATTTACCAGACCTATGGCAGCTTATCTTGGTGTATTCAACAGATGGAAAGATGCCGTTGTGGCGAAATTCATTTTCGAATGGGATCAGGTTTCTGCTGGTTTTGCTTATGACATTAACCTATCAAGCCTTTCTGATGTTTCAAAAGCCAGAGGAGGATTTGAGATCTTTTTAAGATTTAATGCAGGTGATGGAGGTGGATTCAGATCAAGGATCTAATCTCTGGCCTTCTTTAAAATTGAAGTAGTCGAAAAGCCTTCCACCAGTTGGATGGCTTTTACTTTTCCTCCATATTTTTTTACAACATCCGAACCAACGATGTATTTGGGTGACTTAGGGTCCATTTCGTCAGCATCATAGTCTGCTCCTTTAACCAGAATATCCGGTTGTATGGATTTGATGAGGTCGAGCGGGGTTTGATCATTGAAAAAGACAACTGCATCTACAAAACCTAAAGAAGCCAACACCAATGCTCTTGCATCCTGATCATTGATCGGGCGTTCGGGCCCTTTGCCTTGTTCTCTAACGGATTGATCTGTATTTATCCCAATGATCAATCGAGAGCCTTCTTCAGCGGCTTTGGCAAGATATGTCACATGTCCTTTGTGTAAAATGTCAAAGCAGCCATTCGTGAAAACAACTTGATCCCCTTTCAATCTCCACATTTCTCTTCTGAGAATTAATGTGTCAAGATCGACGATCTTATCCTCAACGTAACTCAGTCTGCTCATCCTTATTTTCCTTGGAATAGTTCTTAGGTAATAAAACTAATGATAATAGTCCCAACAGGATCAATAATAATGTTTGAGAGATCCAGATGATCATTCCCAAAGCATTTCCGATAGCTTGAGCATCACTTTTATTTTCATCTCCCAAATAAAATGCGACCACCAATCCAACAAGAAGAGGGTAAGTACCAACCCCACCATTCGTAAAAGCAATTCCCAAAGCACCTGCGCAGAAACCTAAAAGAATTCCGTTGAAATGAATTTCCTGAGTTTCCGCTAGTGACTGGAATGGTAGTGCAAACATGACGATATAACATCCCCAGATGATCAACGTGTGTAAAACGTATCCCAATGGGTTCTTTGATCTGAAAATGGAAAACAATCCTTTCCACACATCCCACGCAAATGCCATGAGCTTTTTTCGGAACTCTTTTTTGAAAACAACAAAATAACCAGCTCCAAGAAAAAGAATCAGAATAACCGCATATATGATATACTTCACAATTGAAGTTCCACCTTCTGCAGTTGATCCACCGAATTCGGTTTCAATACGTGATTTGATCTCCCAGAAATCATCCATCCCTAAAAATGCCGTAAGAAACCCAATTCCCAACAGCATTGCGAAATCCACGGCTCTCTCGGCAATGATCGTCCCAAAAGAATTAGAGAAAGGAACTCCGTCTGAACGATACAACATTGCGGATCGGCTTGCCTCCCCTGCTCTGGGGATCGTTAAATTCACAAGATAGCCGATCATTATCGCATGATATCGATTCCAGAACTTGGTCTCGTATCCCAGAGGTTTCAGAACATAATCCCATCTGTATGCTCGTGAGAAATATGCCACGACACCCAATATCATGGAAATAACGATCCAGAAATAATTGGCTTCTTTGATCGCCTTGTAAAATAAATCAAGACTTTCTTTGGACATACTACTGAAGAAGAACCAGATCAGGTATACTCCTAACAATAGAGGTAATACAGTTTTTGAAAATGTGAGTATGTTCTTTTTACTGAACATTAATCGATAAGATTGGTTTCCTCATTCGGAAACACCAAAGAAGGTTTGAATGATTTAGCCTCTTCAAATTCCAGAAAGCCATAACCGATGATAATGATAACATCTCCAACAGCAACTCTTCTTGCCGCCGGGCCATTCAAGCATATCGTACCAGTTTTGCGATCTCCTTTGATCACATAGGTTTCAAATCTTTCTCCATTATTGATGTTAACGATCTGAACACGCTCACCTTCAATAAGATTTGCAGCGTCCATTAGATCTTCATCAATAGTGATACTCCCGATATAGTTCAGATCAGCTTGAGTGACCTTAACTCTATGGATCTTTGATTTAACTACTTGTATGAACATTTCTGAAAATTTCGGAGCAAAGGTAATAAGACTTTTCTGTAAAGAAACATTTATAAGCTGCTAACAAATGATCATATTGTCGATCAGTCGAACTTCACCACAATATGCAGCAATACAACAAACAGCACCATCCTTCCAGGAAACTACCTCTTTAAGTGTTACCGGATCTACAATTTCCAAGTACTCCAACTCTAATTTCCCTCTATTGAAAAACGAAATTGCTGCATGCTTTGCCTCTGAAGGGGATAGGTTATTATAGACCGTTTGTAAATGTTTAAGAGTTGTATGGATAATGATCGAATCTTCCTTTTCCTTTTCGCTCAAACGGAGATTCCTACTGCTTAGTGCAAGTCCAGATGATTCTCTTCTTGTTTCACATTCAACAATTGAAACGCGTAAGTTGAGTTTGTTAACCATCCATTTAATGATCGCCAATTGCTGATAATCCTTCAACCCGAAATAAGCTTTATCAGGTTCTACAATATGAAAAAGGTTGTAAACCACATGCACAACACCTTGAAAATGCCCCGGTCTAAAGGTTCCTTCCATGACCTCATCGAGACCATTCAGATCTATCGGTTGAAATTTATCGTCTTCAGGGTATACCTCATCTTTCGTTGGATGAAAAACGATCACCTTTGGGAGATCAGCTAATAGTTGTAGATCTTTATCTAGTGTTCTCGGATATTTTTCGAGATCAGTGCTATTATTAAACTGTGTCGGATTAACGAAAATACTTACTACAACTCTGTCATTTTCTTCAGCTGCTCTGCGCACAAGATCGAGGTGGCCTTCATGCAAAGCTCCCATTGTCGGAACAAATCCAATCCCTTTTCCAGAAATCCTTTCGGCTTCCAAAAATTTTCGGAGGTCAGATGCACATGAAAAAGTTAACGGAAGATTCATTCCTCTTGTAAAGTAAGGGCGACAAAACTATGCCTTTTTGTTGAAGTTCCGCTTTTTTTTCTATATTTTTGTAGTGTTTTTACGAATATAACTGCATGGAGAAGAAAAGAATTCTATTTGTTTCTCAGGAAATTTATCCCTTTTTACCAAAGTCTGAAA
This sequence comes from uncultured Bacteroidota bacterium, assembly GCA_937899625.1. Taxonomy (GTDB): domain Bacteria; phylum Bacteroidota; class Bacteroidia; order Flavobacteriales_D; family Crocinitomicaceae; genus M0103. The sequence continues at coordinate 76,186 of CALCCB010000007.1, read as the reverse complement.
TAGCATCAACCGCGAGAAACTTATCACAAGGCGTACAGGAGGCAGGAAAAGAAATCAGAGTATTTACCCCACGTTTTGGCTGTATCAATGAAAGAAGACACCAACTGCATGAGGTGATCCGTCTTTCTGGTATGAATCTGATCATAGATGACACCGATCATCCATTGATCATTAAGGTTGCATCTATCTCAGCTGCTAGAATGCAGGTTTACTTTATTGACAATGAAGAATTTTTCAAGCGAAAGTGTACACTTACAGACGAGCAAGGAAAAGATTTTGACGATAATGATGAGCGATCAATGTTCTTTTGTCGAGGAACGCTTGAAACAGTAAAGAAACTTGGTTGGCAACCTGATGTGATTCATTGTCATGGATGGATGACAGCTTTAATGGCATTGTATATTAAAAAAGTGTACAGCAAGGATCCTCATTTTGCTGACACCAAAGTTGTATATCATATGTACAATGAAGGGTTTAACAAAAATTGGGACAGCCGATTCGCCGACAAACTTAAATTTGATGGATTCGATGCTGAGATCGTTGATGCGTTAAAGGACTCAAGCTTTGAAAATATTACCAGGGTGATCACAAAATATGTTGATGGATTGACCGTTGGTAGTGAAAACCTTAACTCTGAATTGAGAAGTATTTTTGATGATGCAAGCTGTCTTAAAATGGACTATGTTCAAGAAGAGCTTCAGAACAAGACTTTCTCAGAGTTTTTTGATAAAGTAATTGAAGAAAGTGTTCTCATATAGAATGAATATACATGGAAATTATTCGTGGCGGAAGGTTATCAGACTTTCCGCTACGTTTTTATTAGGCCTTTTTCTTATCGTATCCTGTAAGAAAAAAGAGAGTGGTTTGGGTTTGAATACCTTGGACAGCAATGCCTTATTGAATTCTATACAAACAGATACCTTCTCGTTAATTACTTACACCATTCTGGATGATTCTGTAATTACAAAAGACCCGGCATTTTCGGTATTGGGATCTTATAATGATCCTAAGTTCGGACCAATGAATGCCGGATTCTATACTCAATTACGTTTGTCAGGTGTTAATCCAAATTTCGGAGATCCTATGACCATTGTCATCGATTCATTGATGCTTGGTTTAGAATATTCGGGTTATTACGGTGACCTTAGCGATCAGACGCTGGAAGTTTTTGAATTGACAGAGTCGATCAGCAAAGACAGTACGTATTATGCTTTCAGCACTTTATCGTATAATCCAACAAATCTAGTAGAGCCAGGTTTTGAAACTTTTTCTCCTGATCCTGGAGGCATTACAGTAATTGGAGAAGATACTGTTGATACGCAGCTACGAATTCGGTTGAAGAACTCTTTGGCTCAAACTTTTATTGATGAAGCTACGAATGGAGGAACAAATTTCGCTTCCAACGACAATTTCCTTCAATTCTTTAAGGGTCTTTATGTTCGTGTGAATAACACTGCTCAGGCATCTGGAACAGGTGCAATCTTCTATTTCAACCTGAATGATGCATTATCAAAAATGACCATCTATTACAAACAAGATGGAGAATCCAAGAAATATGATTTTGTAATCAACTCGGAATGTGTTGACTTCAATCATGTTGAAGTCGATTATACAGGTAAAGACATTCAACAGGTGATCTCCACTCCTTCCGAAGGAAAGGATGCGTTTTATTCACAATCATTCATCAGCAGGGCTGTTGTGAGTATTCCGGGAATTTCGAATTTACCGAAGAATGCTGTTATTCATAGGGCTGATCTTAATTTACCTGTACAATATCAGACAGGAACCAAATATTCACCCGGATTTGAAGTTTCAGTCGTAATCAGACCTGAAAATGATCCATATTCTTTAAGTAGTATTGGGGTTTTTGGAGCTTATGATGCTACAAAAAAACACTTCTCAGTAAATCTGAGCGCATATTTGCAAAGTGTTATTTCAGGTTTAACACCGAATACTGAATTGATCTTCTCACCTCGATATTTTGTCACTTCTGCTGATAGGATCATATTTAACGGTCAAGAGACCGATAACAAAAAACAACCTCAATTAATAATTACTTATACCAAATATTAATATGTGTGGTATTGTAGCATACATCGGGAAGCACGAAGCATGGCCAATTGTTCTTAAGGGATTAAAAAGACTTGAATACAGGGGATACGACAGTGCAGGAATTGCTCTCTTAAACGAAGGCGAAATCAATCTTTACAAGCGTCAGGGGAAAGTCTCAAACCTTGAAGAATACGCGTCTGCCTATAATTTACATGGTAACTCAGGAATTGGGCATACTCGCTGGGCTACGCACGGAGCTCCAAACGATGTGAATGCTCACCCGCACATGTCAATGGATGGTGACCTTACATTGGTTCATAACGGAATTATTGAAAACTATGATGTTCTAAAAAAGGAACTCATTAAAAAAGGATATGTCTTTCAAAGTGAAACAGACACTGAGGTTTTAGTTCATTTGATCGATCATATCTCAAAGCATGAAAATGTTTGGTTTGGTGAAGCACTTAGAATAGCATTATCTCATGTCGTAGGTGCTTACGCAATTGTTGCGATGTCAAAGAAATATCCCAATCGATTGGTTGCTGCTAGAAAAAGTAGCCCTTTGGTGGTCGGAATAGGAACTGAAGGTGATTTCTTCATGGCTTCGGATGCAACACCGATCGTAGAGTATACAAAGCGAGTAGTTTATCTTGAAGATGAAGAGATTGCGATTGTTGACCTTGAAGATGGTCTAAAACTTTTCAATATTGCAGACCAGGAGAGAACACCGTTCTTTCAGCAATTAGAAATGGAACTCGAAGCACTTGAAAAAGGCGGGTACGAGCATTTCATGTTAAAGGAAATCCATGAACAACCTCGTTCGATCAAAGATTGTTTCCGAGGAAGATTGAATGCTCAGGAAGGTTGGGTTTCTCTTGGAGGAATCAAGGACTATGAGCAGAAAATGGTCAATGCACAAAGGATCATCATGGTTGCGTGTGGAACCTCTTGGCATGCATGTCTTGTGGGAGAATACCTTTTTGAAGACCTTGCGAGGATCAATGTAGAAGTTGAATACGCCAGTGAGTTCAGATACAGAAATCCGATCATCAATGAGAATGATATCGTAATTGCTGTCTCTCAATCAGGTGAAACTGCAGATACGCTTGCTGCTTTAGAGTTGGCAAAATCGAAAGGGGCTACAATTTTAGGAATCTGTAATGTTGTGGGTTCTTCCATTTCAAGGATCACTGATGCTGGATCTTATACACACGCAGGACCAGAAATAGGAGTTGCTTCAACTAAGGCATTTACGGCTCAGGTTACTGTACTTACATTAATGGCGTTATCTCTTGCACACAAGATGGGGACACTCAGTGAAACAAAGTTCCATACCATGTTGGCTGAACTTGAATCGATTCCTGAAAAAGTACAACGAGTATTGGACAAGAATGATCTAATTGAGAAAATCTCATCCATTTATAAAGACTCTCAAAACGCTCTTTATCTGGGAAGAGGAAGTTCGTTCCCTGTTGCACTTGAGGGAGCACTGAAATTAAAGGAGATCTCCTACATTCATGCAGAAGGATACCCAGCTGCAGAGATGAAGCACGGACCGATCGCTTTGATCGACGATAACATGCCTGTGTTTGTGATCGCCACTCAAGGAACTTCTTATGAAAAAGTAGTGAGTAATATTCAGGAGGTGAAAGCCAGAAAAGGAAAGATCATCGCCATTGTAACAGAGGGAGATGTTCAAGTAAAAGAAATTGCAGATCATGTGATCGAAATTCCTGACACAGATGAACACCTTGTTCCTCTTTTGGCAACAATTCCTTTACAATTATTGAGTTATCATATTGCAGTAATGAGAGGTTGTAATGTGGATCAACCTAGAAATTTAGCAAAGTCAGTTACTGTAGAATAATTGAAAGCCGCTTAATGCGGCTTTTTTGTTTATTAAAATCAGATAAGACCCAACCTCGTTCGAACAAGATGAGCTCTAAACCTCTAAGCGAAAAAAATAAAGATTTCTTCGATCTCGTTTATGAGGTTGTTAAACTCATCCCTGAAGGTCGAGTTACTTCTTATGGAGCTATTGCGAAATATTTAGGAGCCGCCCGATCGTCTAGAATGGTCGGTTGGGCAATGAACGCATCACATCGAATGTCAGATGTCCCGGCTCAACGAGTAGTCAATCGAAATGGTTTACTTACAGGTAAAATGCATTTTGGTGATCCTAATGAAATGCAACGATTGTTGGAAAAAGAGGGCCATGCCATACAAGATGATCAGATCATGAACTTCAAGGATTCTTTCTGGGATCCTTCAATCGAATTGCGCATTGACTGATCGATACAGTATTTCATTGTAACTTAGCAACATGATTCTTGTCACAGGCGCTACAGGGTTATTGGGCTCACATCTGATCTTTGATCTGGTTCAGAGATCTGACGAGCCCGTAAGAGCGATATACAGAGATGTCGAACGCATAGAAATCGTAAAAAAACTTTTCAATTATTACGGAAACGACGATTACTTAAATTCATTTGAAAAGATCGAATGGGTCAAGGGGGATATTTTGGACATCCCTTCTCTCGATCAAGCAATGGAATCCGTTACAACAGTCTATCATTGCGCCGCGTTGGTTTCTTTTGCGAAAAGGGATTTTGAAAAACTAATAAAGATCAATCGGGAAGGAACTTTTAATGTGGTGAATTCCTGTTTGGAGCATGGTGTTAAGACGCTATGTTACGTTAGTTCAACTGCGGCAATTGGCGGTGTATCCAATACCGTAACTTCAGAAAACACCAAATGGAAGATCTCTCCAAGAACTAGTGGATACTCTATTTCTAAATATTCAGGAGAAAAGGAGGTTTGGAGAGGTGTCGAAGAAGGTCTGGATTGTGTGATTGTTAATCCATCTGTGCTCTTTGGCGCCGGTAATTGGCAAGAAAGTTCAATGGCAATTTTCAAAACGGCTCATAAAGGGATGAAATTTTATCCACCTGGTCAAAATGGATTTGTCGATGCTAGAGATGTATCTGAAATTATGATCAAATTAGTAGAAGGAGGCATTCGCAATGAACGTTTCCTTTGCGTTGGTTTCAATATGCCTTTTCAAGAACTTTTCGGAAGAATTGCCGAGAAATTTGGAAAGAAAAAACCTTCGACTTCAACCCCGCGTTTTTTGGCAGAAATCGCATGGAGAATTTCAGTCATCTTGTCGCGAATTACTGGAAAAAAACCAATTCTGACCAAAGAAAGTATCAATAATGCATATGCCTTTATGACGTATGATTCTTCCAGAATTAAGGAGCGAATAGAATTCGAATTCAGAGATCCTGATGATACGATCGAAAACGCAATCGCTGGTAGACTCGATTGAACATTCAATTTATTTATTTGTTTCACATTCATGCAACTTAAACTTCAGCGCACTTCAATTCTATTGATCCTTACGACGATCATTTATCTGGTCGGTTTGATAGGCTTGAATTTGACTGAATATCGAGAACTATTTCTTTCTCTCTCTGCAACGAATTTGTTGTTTACTACCCTTATCCTCTTTACTGGCAGGCAATCGAAACATATTCTTTTCTTTGTTTTTCTGCTGATCTGCTTCCTGGTTGGATTTAGTGCAGAATGGATTGGCGTTCATACCGGATATCTATTTGGAGACTATCAGTATGGTCAAAATTTAGGGTATAAACTGTTTGATATTCCTTTGATCATCGGTTTGAACTGGGGTTTATTAGTTGTTTGTTCGGCGGAAACGATTGCAATGCTCAAGCTTAATCGCTGGATCAGCGCGCTTTTTTCATCATTGCTCATGACGCTCCTCGATTTTTTAATCGAACCCGTTGCAATCAAAAGCGATTTCTGGAATTGGGAAGGACCGATTCCGATCTACAATTACATTTGCTGGTTCCTGATCGCTATACCATTGCATTTCCTTTATTTTAAATGGAGACTTAACGAAGCGAACAAAGTCCATACAGGATTGTTCTTTATATTAGCATTATTCTTTTTAATTCAGAATTTGATCTAACATGTATTGGTGGGGCCCTTTGATCTTTTTAACTACATTTTTCGCCATGGAATTCATGGCGTGGGCAACTCATAAATTCGTTATGCATGGGTTCATGTGGTATTTTCATCGTGATCATCACGTGGAAGAACCTGGTTTTTTCGAGCGAAATGACGTGTTTTTCCTGATCTATGCAATTCCTTCTTGGTTGTGCATTATGCTGGGTATGATGAACCAAAATTTTATTCCGGTTTGGATTGGATTTGGAATTGCCGCTTATGGGCTAGCCTATTTTCTTGTACATGACGTTTTCATCCACAGAAGATTCAAATGGTTAAAGAACATTGACAACAATTATTTCAGAGCGATCAGAAAGGCGCACAAGGTTCATCACAAGCATTTGGGTAAAGAGCAAGGAGAATGCTTCGGGATGCTCATTGTACCCATGAAATACATTAGGGAGGCTCAACGTGCAGAAACGAATCGCATCAAAAAATGAGTCTCTATTTTATAGTCCTTTTGGGCACGATACTAGGTCCTTTTGCACTAAGCTTCGATAAAAAGGTTCATTTTTATACTTTTTGGAAAATACTTTTCCCAAGTATCTTATTGGTAGGTGCTGTCTTTGTTTTATGGGATGAATATTTCACTCGTTCTGAAATCTGGGGGTTCACACCAAAGTATCTCTCTGGTATCTTCCTGGGGAATTTACCAATTGAGGAAGTTCTTTTCTTTGTACTCGTACCGTATGCATGTCTCTTTATTTACGAAGTATTAATCGCTTACTTCCCCGATTTTCATCCTTTAAAAGCGAGTAAGATCTTTGGATTCACTGTTACTTTTTCAGGCCTTTTGTTCGGCGCTTTTTATCTTGAAAACTGGTACACGGCTTCCGCATGCATCCTTTCTGCAATGCTTACAATAGGTGTCCTTTTCGTATATCGTTATTCCTGGTACACGAGATTTTTCATGATGTATGTTATTGCTGTTATTCCATTCCTGATCGTGAATGGAGTTCTAACAGGAATTGCTACTCCGGAACCTATCGTTTGGTACAGCAGTGAGCATATTATGGGAATCCGATTATTTACAATTCCCGTTGAAGACCTATATTACAACTATAGTATGCTCATTATGATCGTATGGATCTACGAAGAGCTTAAGAAAAAGTATGGTTATTACCTGGAGAAGAAGCGATAATCCTTAAACCCAAGGATCATGATAAAATTCGTAGAAACATCTTTTGTAAGCACGTATACCAGTAATTTGCTTTTATCGTCGTAGATCATTTCATGTCTAGTGACAGGTACTTCTTCCTTACTATATTCCCTTGACTCCAGATCTCCATTTTCATCGTAGGTAAACTTCGTCGTCTCTTCTGGATAAGGCGCCCGGTCTTTCACTACGTCCATTTTTTCCAGTAGCCCCTTGTCATTGTATGAATATTTTGTTTGAATTACTCTTGACGTCATCAACAGTTGTTGTTCAAGTTCTGTCAGATATCCAAGTTCATTATAATACCAAATCTCTTTTTTATACGGAAGCCCATAACTATTTGAGTAAATACGCTGCTCCTGATTTTCGTAGTCCTTGTACTCGATGGTTTCCTCATTGAAAAGTAGCCGTTGCTGAACATCATTACTGTCTCTATATTCCCTGAAGTGACTTTCTCGAATGACTCTGTCTTTTTCATCGTATTTATAAACAACAACATTGAATCCCTGAGAGTTGGTCTTTTTGTGTTCGATCAAAATTCCGTTCGCAGTATAGACGTAATAATTCCATACCGTGTCAATCGTTCCGTCATCCTTTTTTGTTTCATAGCTAAAAGATAACCTGCCATTCTGGTCGAACCCATACACGTAATAATACTCTGTGGTACGCATAACCTCACCCGGTTTTTTATAAGTGAACTGTCCATGGATCTCTTTGATTCCGTTTACCCGAATAAAATCAACATTAAAAAAGGGCTTATCGGTAAAGGCATATCCCAACCTGTTATCCAGCATTTGAGCTTTGGAGAAAACCGATAAAACAAGAAATAAGAGGAATACAGAATATTTCACTTCGCAAAAGAACTGATTACTACTATGTCTCGAACAACGATTGGTCAATGTTTTCAAATCAAAATTGTTAGTGTCCCTTTCTGATCAATAAAAGGGCTTCTTCAGGATCAGAGGTTGGCAACAAGCAGGTTCCTTCATAGCAAACTGAAATTTGAGGCAATTTCTGTCCGAACTTGTATTCAAAGATCGGGAGTTCATTTTCTTCACTGTCTGAAATAGCAAATACCACTTGTGGTAAATAGTGCTTCAACAATTGATCACTTACTCTTTGGTGCTTATCCTCCATAATTACTACCTGATAGAATTCATTCGTCAATTCCATCAAACAATTTCCCCAATTCGAATACCCTGCCCCATACTGCTCCATTCCTTCATAAACATTTGCGAGCATTTGAGATGCATCTTCTTTCATTTCATTTTTATGAAATAACTGCGACAGTCTGAATAAATTTCGTGCCATCACTGAATTTGAAGAAGGAATGACATTATCATTCAGTTCCATTTTTCGAACCACCAAAGGAGAATCACTTGAAGTGAAAAAGAACATTTTTGATTGCTCATCCCTGAATTCGCTGTACACTACCTGTCTCAGTTCCTCAGCTCTATAAACCCATACTTCTTCTCCACTGATCTCAAAGTAGTCTAAATAAGCCTGTATGACCATCGCATAATCCTCCAGGACTCCTTTGATGGAAGTCTGACCATTCGTTCTTATTCGGAATAAGTGTCCTTCATTATTCAATTGATAATCCTGGATCCAAAGCACGATCTTTCTGGCGATAAGTTTAAATTCTTCATTTTGAAGTGCACGATACGCGTCGCATAAACCACTAACTAGCATCGCGTTCCAGCTTGTGATACATTTGAAATCGAGTCCGGGACGAATCCTTCTCTTTCTTTCATTCAACAGGTTATCTTTGACCGAAGAAATCTTGGCGCGCATTTCTTCTAATGACCAGTTCATTTTTTTGGCAAAGCTCGTTTCAGAAATGGTTTCTGTTAAAATGAACTTCCCGTCCTCCCAATATCCTTTTTGATTGATCCCGTAAAACTCTTTGAACCAGGAAAACTCTCCCCCTAATATTCGCTTCAACTCATCCTCTTCCCAACAATAAAATTTACCTTCCTCCCCTTCAGAATCTGCATCGATCGCACTGAAAAAAGACCCTTCCTTTGACTTCATTTCTCTGTTCAACCACTCAACTGTCTCATCGATCACTCTGGCATATGTATCCTTTTTGAATACCTGATACGCTTGTGCATATAATGATAATAGCTGAGCATTATCGTACAACATCTTTTCAAAATGAGGCACTTTCCAGATCATATCAACCGAGTACCGATAAAATCCACCCCCAATCTGATCATAAATTCCACCCGCCGCCATTTTATCCAATGTTAATTCAACATGAGAAAGAACTTTATCACTCTCATATTGAACCCCATAACGAAGAAGGAATTCATAATTATTGGGCATCGGAAATTTAGGTGCTCTTGTTCCTCCCCCTTCTATCTTATCAAAATTTCTTGACCATCTCAAGACCATTTCGTGTAAGCGCTCCTCCTCAAATTTCACGTCTAACACTGGTTTGGTAATGAGCTCACTTAGCTCTACGCCTTCGCTTAATTTTTCGGCATATTCAACTGCTCTTTCACGATCTGTACGATAGGTATGTTCAAGCGATCGCAGGATATGCATCCACTGATCCTTCGGGAAATAAGTGCCTCCATAAACAGGCTTTCCATCTGGTAAGGTGAAACAATTCAATGGCCAACCACCTTTTTGGGTCATTAACTGAACCGCCGTCATGTAGATCTGATCAACATCCGGATGCTCTTCCCGATCCACTTTGATATTGACGAAATGATCGTTCATAAGCTGGGCTACTTCTTCATTTTCGAAGCATTCCCTTTCCATGACATGACACCAATGACAACTTGAATAACCTATAGAGACTAAAACCAGTTTATTTTCTTTTTTAGCTTGATCGAAAGCTTCCTGAGACCATGGCACCCAGTTGACCGGATTATGTGCATGTTGAAGAAGATAGGGTGACGATTCGCTTGCCAGAGCGTTGGTATATTTATGCATTTCACGGATCAATTAAATTCCCAGTCGACCTGTTTGTCTTTTTCAGATTCCTCCTTCATCTGTTTCAACTTGTTCTTCAGCTTCGAATCCTTCTTGATCTTCTCGAGTTCTTCTTTTTTAGCATTCTGTTCCTCCGTTCCGAAATCAAATTCAATCTTCTCTTGTGGCTTTTTCTTCTCCTGATAGATTTTTACTGCTGTGTCGCTTTTAAACAAACCAAATTCCGTTTTTAGGATCGACTTAACGTCATTCTTTTCTTCTTGTCTGTTCTCTTTTGCCTGCTGCTTCTTAGAATCTTTATCCCATTCAATTGTAGGATTATCAAGTGATCCATACATGCGCATGTATACCCACATTCCGGTTCCGTCGTCTTCCTCCTCCCCGAATTCGCTGACCTTATCTTTCTCTTTGAGATCTCTGAATCTGAAAGCAAATTTGTAATCGATTTCGTTATCGAATGTGTGTGATCCTGAGGCTTTCAGATCTAAAGCACTCGAATTGATATTCATCACAGGTATCTGGATCTTTTTATTCTTGATGATCAATCGGTTCTCTAATGTTTCGAATTTGAGGTCAAGTAGCTTCTTTTCCAATGTTTCAATATTCGAAGAGCCTATTGCCAACTTAGCTGCATTACTTGTTTTCAGACTTTTTGTAATCTCCCTAAAAGCCTCGACATTCTTCAGTCTTCCATTTTCGATCCTCAGATCAATTTCTGACTTTAAGGATGCGAGGATGATTCCAGATCTGAAATCAAACGGAGCTTCAAGATAGATCTTCGCTTGTGCCTTTCCAGAAATATTGTCTTCTGTGATAACCTCCTGTTCAAAATTATCCCATTCACGGAATAAGGATTTAAAATTGATCCCACTCGACTCAGCCTTTGTGATCAGATGGAAGATTTCCGGTGTTCGTTCCTGAATGGTCAACTCGCCAAAAATTCTTGCATCAGCATTGATCAGCGACATGTTATTAAAGAACAAGGTTCGATTACCCATGACCATATTCCCCCTGATATCTTTAAAAAGATGTTTTTCGTATTTGAGCTGACGAACATCCAACACAACAGACCCTTCAAGATTGTTCGGTAACAAGAATTTTCGTCCATCCTGAAATTTTTCCTCCTTAGAGGTAGAACCAAGATCAGCAACATCTATTCGATTGCTTTTGATCTCTACTTCGGCCTTCAAGTTCCCCTTATCTCTGAGAAAAGGAACTAGGTTTCTGAATACACCGTCAAGCTCTAAGTCAGAGCCACCAAGTTCAAGCTTTATACCATCAATTCCGGCCTCATCATTTCGAAGGTAAAGTCTTCCATTTACTCTCTTGAAGACGCGTTTATCATCTATTAGTTTTACCTGAATATTTCTCAAATCAACATCCCCTTCGCAGCGCGCGATCTTATAATCATTTGATTCATCGGGGTGAACGATCGTGTGAATATCAAAATCACTTCTAACACCAACGTTCCCGATCAATTCTTCCACCATCGGAATTCTGAACAGCGCGTGTACGATACGCAGATCAAGATTTCCGTTTGCATTTCCTTTGTATCGAGGAGCGGTAAATTTGGTTAGTTTGAGATTTCCGGCAAACGGGCCTCCAACGGTAGTAAACCGAATATCTTTCAAATTCAGGTATTCCTTTTCGATTCCTTCGACATTGCTGTATTCTCCCTGAAGATCAATGTTCTTCACCCATAAACCCATCACCGGTTCTTTCAAAGAACCATTATCAACACCAAAAGAGCATTTGATCTTTGCCGGCGAAGTTGTCTCATTCTGCCCCTTCACATCGAGATCAAAATTGATCAACCCTGTACCCTTAAATTCGTTTACTCTCTTTACTTCATCTACATCGAAGCTATTGACAACATCTGCCAACTGAATATGATCTGATTTGACGTTGAATTGATACCCCAACGTATCTACATAACCATCAATAAGGAATGGCAATCCTGAAATTGTTATTTGACCACCTGGTAATTCTGTTTTGCCTGATGCTTTATCAACGGTGACTTTAAGATTCAAAGATGCTTTTTTTCTGTTCATTAGAGAGACTTCTCCACTCTTCGCTTTCTGGATCTTCAGATCACTTTTTACACCTACATCAAATCTTTCTTCATTGAAGTTTCCATTCAGTGAGGTTTCATTCAGATCCGCTGAATAGAACTGTTTAGTAGCCTGATTATCATACAGAAGTCTCAATCCTTCGAGAGCTACTTCTTCGATCGCAAATTCAAACTCTGATGAGGAAGTACCTTCAGACGGTTTCATGATATCATAGTTCACGGCGCCATCTTGACGAATCCTCAACTGTAAACTTCCACGGGCAACTTCTACCTTTTTTAATTTATATTCCTCCTTCCAAATGTCAAGAGGATTGAATTTAAGACGCACCCTTTCTGAAAAGAACAAGGTGTCTTTAGAGCGTGCATCCTGATAGGCATCCTGTATAAAAACGTGGTTGAAATCGACACTCAAATTAGGGAACGACCCCCAAAAGGTGAGATCCACCTTGCCCACTTCTACCTTGGCTTTCAGGTGCTTGTTCATCTCGTTGATTACGATCCCACAGATCTCATCCTTGAAAAAATACAGGGAAGCAGTAATTATTACCACGATAGAAATTATCGCAATACCAAGCCATTTGCCTATTATGATCAAGGTTTTCTTCATGTAATATCAAATTTACCCCGTATATCAGGGCTGATCAACGTTCTTCGTTATAACTTATTAACGCTGATTTGTTTGGATTTATAACTGTGAAGAAGACTCTTTTTCTATTTCTATGTCAAGTCGACACCAAGATTCTTCGGAATTCTAACAACATTCTACCTATGAAGAACTATCTTTGTTTTCCTTTTTAAACAATACATAGAAAATGAGTTTACTTACAGTTGGAAGTGTGGCATTTGACGCGATCGAAACACCTTTTGGAAAAACCGATAAAATTATTGGTGGAGCGGGTACATATATCGCCCTTTCTTCTTCTTTCTTTATGAAAGAACAGCGAATTGTGGCGGTTGTTGGGGATGATTTCCCACAGGAAATGATCGATACACTTGTATCAAGAGGGGTTAATACTGACGGGCTTCAGATCAAAAAAGGAGAGAAAACGTTCTTCTGGTCGGGAAAATATCATAATGATATGAACTCAAGAGATACACTTGTAACTGAACTAAACGTATTGGAACATTTTGATCCGATCATCCCTGAAAATTATCAGGATACTGAATACTTGATGTTGGGAAATCTTAGTCCACAAGTGCAGAGATCGGTTATTGAAAGATTAGAGAAGCGTCCAAAGTTGGTGGCAATGGATACGATGAACTTCTGGATGGAAATAGCATTGGATGAATTGAAGAAAACCATGTCTATGGTTGATGTATTGATCATCAACGATGAAGAGGCAAGACAATTATCAAAGGAATATTCATTGGTGAAGGCCGCTAAGGTGATCCGTGCAATGGGACCAAAGATCCTGATCATCAAAAAAGGAGAACACGGCGCTCTTTTATTCCATGGTGACAAAGTCTTTTTTGCACCTGCTTTACCATTGGAAGAAGTTTTTGATCCTACAGGAGCTGGAGATACATTCGCAGGTGGATTTATGGGATACATTGCCGCTACAGATGACTATTCTTTCGACAACATGAAAAGAGCCATCATTGCTGGTTCGGCATTAGCATCTTTCTGCGTTGAAAAATTTGGGACAGACCGTCTGACTGAGATCAGTAAGAAAGAACTTGAAGACAGAATCGACCAGTTTATTTCGCTAACTGCGTTTGAAATGGTTGTTCCGGCTTAACAACAAAAATCATGGAAGAAAATAAATTGATAGAGGAATTAAAGGGCTTATCTCAACAGGAAGATATCCTTAGCGTTAGTCGTGAAGTAAATGAGCTTAAGACTCGTTTTGAGGACTATATCCTTGAGGAGGAACGTAAGCAACAAATAGCCGCTATGGAAGCTCAGGAGAAGGGTGAAGAAATAGAGTTAATGGATTTCAAGCCTTTGAAAGACGAGTTCTATGAAATCTACAATGACTTCCGTGAAAAACGCAAGCAGCTAAAGGCACAGAAAGACGCAGAAGAAACTGAACATCTTAAGCAGAAAAAAGCATTGATCGCCAAACTACAGGAGATCATTCTTCACGAAGAGAACATCGGGTCTGCGTTCAATGCTTACAAGGAAATTCATGACAAATGGAAAACCATTGGTGATATTCCTCGTGAAAAGAGGGATGAGATCCAGAAGGAATATTCTAAACTGCTTGAGCAATTCTTTTACAACATAAAGATCTACAAGGAGCTTAAGGATCATGATCTGAAAAGGAATACCCAACTTAAAACCGAGATCGTTCAGCAACTTGAGGAGTTGAAAAATATTTCCTCCATCAAAGAACTAGAAAGTGCCCTGAAATCACTTCAAAATGACTGGGATGAAATCGGACCGGTGGTAAATGAGGAGTGGGAGTCTTTAAAGAACAGCTATTGGGAAAATGTAAGATCTCTTTATGAAAAGATCCAACAGTTCTATGATGAGAGAAGAAACACACTTCAGGAAAATATTTCCAAGAAGAAAGAACTGATCTCACAAACAGAACAGCATGTTGCTGAATCAATTGCATTATCTACGGTGAAAGAATGGGAAAAAGCGACATCTACCCTACTTCACCTTCAAGAGACATGGAAATCAGTTGGATTTGGCCCTAAAAAAGAAAACGAAGAAGTCTGGCAAGAATTCAGAGCACTTTGCGATCGTTTCTTCGAAGCTAAAAAAGCGTTTTTCGCAACGGTTCATGAACAATATTCTGATATTGCAGAAGCGAAAAAGCAACTCATACAAAAGGCAAACGAATTAAAGGATTCAGCAGATTGGAAAGAAACCGCTAACCAGTTGATCCAGCTTCAAAAGCAATGGAAAAAAACGGGGCATGCAGGTCAAAAGCTTGAACAAAAATTATGGAATGAATTCCGATCAGCTTGTGATGCTTTTTTCAACGCAAGACAGAAATACTTTGAAGATCAAGACAAAGAGCTTGAGAATAATCTTAAGGTAAAAGAAGCAATCATTGAGGAAATCAGTGCTTACCAGCCTAAGGAAAACATTAAAGAAACTCTGGCAGACCTGAAACAATTTGCGTCTCGATTCAACGATGCAGGCAAAGTGCCAATGAAAGAAAAAAATACGATCTATGATCGTTTTAAAAGTGCATTGGACAGGCATTACGCAAAGATCAAACTTGAAGGATCTGAAAAGGATAAGATCATGTTTGAGGCCAAACTAGAAACAATGCAATCTTCACCTGATTCAGCACGACTTATGTCAAGAGAGCGGACAGATATCAGACAACAGATCGATAAGCTAAATGCAGAGATCATTCAATTCGAGAACAACCTCGGATTCTTTGCAAGATCGAAAGGAGCCGATGCTTTGAGAAAAGAAGTTGAGACCAAGATCAAAGCCAATCAGGATAAAATCCAGGCACTGAGAAACCGTTTGAAGCTAATTCCTTATGAATAAATTCATAAACGCTCTATTGCTGTTTTTCCTGTTTCCAACAATGGGTCTAACCATCTTTGTTGGATTCGACCTTCCAATTGAGATACTTAAAGTTTCAGGGGGACACTTACCTTATCGTAAGGAAGCTTTTTTAGCTTTTGGGCTAATTCTATTCTTGATCAATTTGAGACGAAGTATCCGAAAATGGATGGGAATCCACTTGATCTTGAAAGTAAACAGGTTTAGCTGGAACAAAGAAGTGAGTTCAGAACGAAAAAACAGAATCGTCGTTTATTCCCTGCTTGAATCATTTGTAATGTTCGTGGTTGCTTACGGTTTATATACCATCAGCAAAGAAGCGATCTTTCCGGCGATCGGCCTTGTATTTGGAGGATTAGACGGGATCATTTTCCTTGTTTATGGATTATCCAGAAAGGCGTTCAGAGTGGGGATCACTTCCAAGGCTGTCATACTCGCTGACCGCGAAGTGAACCTGATCTACTTTTCGGGTTTAAGGAAGATCAGTATTCACCAAGACAGTATCTTTTTTGATTACATCAAAGGACTACAACTGAACTTTCCTTCCAACTGTATTGCTGAGAACGAAAAAGACTCCTTTTTTGAAAATCTCAAATCGCAACTGGACACAGACCGAGTGTTCATTACAACAAGAAAGGACTAGTCAAGAAATTCTATTTTTTGGAAATATCTTCCCAATTAGAGAATTTTCCTTTAAAATAAAAAGTTATTAACACTGAATATCAAAGGTTTTCAACAATTTGAACGAATTTTGATAGAGACGGCACGTGCACGCTCCAAACGAACATTCAGGGTTTCAATCAGATCAGAACATTTCGCTGAACAAAATAATTATGTTCCCTGATGAACGTAACGAGATTGTTTTAGATTCCTATTTCGGTGACGCTAAGAACGCAGTCCTCATCGTAAACAACAATTATAAATTAATCTACAAAAACGAATCATGTTCTAAAATAGGATTTGAAATAAAAAATCAATCGTTATTGGATATACTTAAAAACTGCATTCAAAGTGAAGTTTTGATAAAAGTATACGAATCAGTGATGTTCAAACAGAAGGTCAGTTTGACCGATGGCTTTATTGACAAAAAAGTCGAATCGATTGGAATCACTCCAATCGATAATGAAGGATTTATCATCAAGATTTCGTTCAATGAATTCATAAGCGAATCCGCATCAAGAATTTTTCAGGATTTCCCCGGGCTTCCATTAGCTTATCTGTGCTTTAATCTTAAAGGGAAAAGCATTCTGCCTGCATATGCCAGTGAGAACTTTCAAGTTCTCTTCCCAATGGTAAATAGTGACAAAGTTTTCGAAAATGACAAATTCTTTTTTGAAAAAATGCATCCACAGGATGTCGTCACGTTCAGAAAGCAAATTTCTCAACTCAGTATTGAAGAAAATATATTCAGAAGTGAGTTTAGAATGATCAATGATGACAAAACAGAACGTTGGTATAGAGTGACCGCAGGAAACTTAGGCAAGGAAGATGATGATTTGTTGATTGCATATTTTGAAGATATAAACGAAATAAAATTCAGTGAGATTAATCGTGAAGAGATTATCCAAACAAATCTGGAAAATGAAAGAACAAGAATTTCTTCAGAATTACATGATAGTATAGGTCAAAACTTGACAGCAATTAACTTGACCCTGGCTCAGTTAAATTTCACAGATCCAAATTCTTCACACCTCGTAAATTTAATTCGAGAAACATTAAAAGAGAGTATTCTTCAGGTAAAGAGTGTATGTTATTATTTAACCCCTCCTTCATTGGATTTGGGTCTTTTACATGGCTTAGATACTTTCTTTGGACGACAAAATGAAATGTCACCTCAAATCACTTATACTTTTTCATCGAAAAAAATTAACCTTGACCACATAAATCAGGTAGATTCATACAACCTATTCAGAGTTATTCAGGAGTTTGTCAGTAACTCACAAAAACATTCAAAGTGTAAATCAATAGATTGTACTATTAAAACCGTTAATGGTAATGTGGTAATTCAAATCTGTGATGATGGCGTTGGTTTTGATCCCGAAAAAATAAAGCCAGGATTCGGCTTGAAAAATATAGAGAATCGTCTTAAACTTTTCAAGTGTGAATATTTCTTGGAATCTGAAATTGGCGTAGGTACTAATCTTAAAATTTGCATATAAAAAACGGTTCCAATGGAACCGTTTTTTTACCTAAACCTAAAACTACACGACTAATCACATAAAGTAATTAGCTCAAAGAGAGGGCTTTTAGCCCTACAATCTTTTGCTATTGGGTTTGATTATCATACAAATACGTATTTGCATAGTAATCGTATAAGTATATCTACTTAGAACAGAGGAAAAACGTCTTCACAACAATTAAAATGCTGTACAGCTGTAGGATCATATAACTGGCTGGGAGGCCTCTATGGGTACTCTAATTTTCCTTGGTAAATTCATTAAGTAATAAAACTACACGACTAATCACATAAAGTTATTAATTAAAAAAGAGGGCTTTTAGTCCATTAATCTCCGCTTTTAGGTTTGATGATAGTACAAATATGGTTTGTCATAGACGTTTTCTGTGTAGATCTATGTATTTGCAGGTCACTTTAATTTAAAGCTGGACAATCTAATCTCTTGCTTCAGGTTGTTTTGAGCATCAGCCAATTTCATGATCGGAACCAATCTTCCTCCACCGTGGTCAGCGGCTTCTTTCATGTTTTCTTTGTCCACATCTTTGATCATGATCCCTACAACAGACATATTCACACCTTTCTTTCGGTATTTTTTAATGTATTTCTTATAATCATCTGAGCTCCTGTTGAAAGCGCCATCGGTGATAATAATGATCTGGTTATTTCCTTCTTTCAAATAGCTTTTCAGGGCTTGTTTGTAGCCCAGCTTGATCCCGGCACCACCTGCCGTCATTCCGGAAGCTTTTAATTTTGAAACCTCTTTTTTGATCAGATCCTTATCCATACCAGACGTAGGAGGCAATAAAACTCTCGCATCAGATGCATAGGTAACAATTCCCATTCTATCCTGAGGTCTTAGCATCTCCGTCAATTGGTAAAGGGAATACTTCATCAATTCAATTTTATCTCCCTGCTTCATTGAAGCTGAAATATCCAGAACAAAGATCACATTGACCGGCTTGAAGTACTCATCCGAGAAATTATCTGGTGAAATACTATCGAAACTCACTGGCTTTTCCTCGATAAATGGGGTCGTCTCTTCTGAGGCCAATTCGATTTCTAAAGGAATTTCTTTTTCCGGTTCAATTTCAACCACCACATTTTGAGGTGGTGGAGGGCAATACAATGGATCCTTTTCCAATTCGATCACCAGGTAATTTCTCTGAAAATTGATGTAAGCACCCAACTCGGCTTTCTTGTATCCCTCATGAAGAGCATAAAAATAACCAAAGCCTAGTACCGCTTTTTCCTGGATCTTTCCATCCTTGTCAGTTAGCTTTGTCCACAAGGGTTGTCCGTTTTGAATCAGGGTAACCTTCGAGCGATCCAATTCCTGTTTCGTTTCTTTATCAATCGTTACCACTGTCATTTTGAATTCATCTCCTCTCTCGCCTCCTGGTCTAGAGCCGAAATCAGGGCATGCCGTAAATGCAGCAGTATTGTCTGCCAGAAGTTCCTTTGTGTTCCCCGAAATTTTGATCTGCACCGGATCATGTCTATCCGAAGTAAAAACATCTATCGAAAAATTGAACTTCCCTTTGACCTTTGGATTCACTTGAAGTCTCAGAATCATGGAGCTGTCCGGTTCCATAAATTTCCCCTGGATCAGATAAGATACCTCGTGAGGCTTTTTCACAGTTAATAAATACTCCTGTTTTTTGCCCTTGTTCGTCAAGATGATATCTACGAATCGGTCATCATAAGACTCAAGATCTCCAAAGTCATGTTTCGTCTGACTAAACTCGACTTGAGAAACACTAGACTGACAAATCAACAGTAGGAAAATTATCCGAAAAATAATATTCATATGACAATAATACTTTGTTTTGAACGAATACGAATGTTTAATTTTGTACTCTCAACAAATTGATATAAAAATAACCTTTATGAGGATTTTGGTTACTGGTGCAGGAGGATATGTAGGTGAAGAGCTTTGTAAAAGTTTGTCTAGGTCAACCAATATCGAAATTATTGCCTTAATTCATTCCAAGGAAAATCCAGAATTAACGCAGCTTTCGAATGTAAGTCAAGTAAAGGGTTCTATTGAAGATGAAGACTTTATGTTTTCAATCACAAGAAATATTGATCAAGTATACCACATTGCGGCCTTTGCAAGAAGTTGGTCAAACGATCCTCGTCAATTTTATTCAGTAAATGTTGGTGGAACAATTAATTTACTTGAGGCTTGTCGTAAAAATGGTGTTAAAAAGATCGTCGTAACTTCTACTGCTGGTACAATAGGACCATCTCCAGATAATTCAACACTAATTACGGAAAATCAATACCGAAGAGTTCGATTTTTTGGAGATTATGAAATGTCAAAAATCATTGCAGATGAAAGAATTCAATCTTATGTGAAGCAGGGAATGGATATCGTCATAATTTGTCCAACGCGTATTTTTGGCCCTGGAAATTCAGAAACACTTGGCAGTACATTAACTACTATCATCCGAAAATATATTCAAGGAAAATGGCATTTCATGATAGGAAAAGGGCTTGATAAAGCGAACTACGTTTACATTGATGATGTAATTCAAGGATTACTTCTAGCAATGCAAAATGGAAAAGCAGGTGAAAAATATATCATTGGATCTTTCAATTCCAATATGAATGATTTATTAAAATCCATAGATGTAATAATGGGGAGAAAAAGTCGCTTCTCCCTTTCAATTCCTGTTTGGCTACTATTGTTTTATGCATTTACAATAGTGCCATTCGCAAGAATGTTCAAATTCGACCCAGTAATAACATACGATTGGATCGAAAAAATAAAGCACAATTGGGCTGCCGACATAACCAAAGCACAAGAGGAACTAAATTACATGCCTACAAAAAAGGAAGATGCATTAAGGAAAACAATTGACTGGGCTAATGGACAATAAAAAAAGAATTAACGGTATTCAGCATCTTGGAATAGGTACAAGTGACTTCAAAACAAACTGGAAATGGTTAAAATCGAATTTTGGTTTTGATATTCCCATGTTTGATTCTATTGCGAAAGCTGAGTTAATGGCCAAATACACAAATGATATTTCAGTAAATAAGCGTGCGGCAATGATCTTAAATATTCAAGGAGGTTGTCCAATTGAATTAATTGAATTGCTTTCTGAGGTTCCTCAAGCTCCGAATTATGAGATACAAGTTGGGGATCTTGGGATTTTTGCGGCCAAGATAAAAATTTCACCTTCAAAGTTCGCTGACACCCTTGCATCCTATGAAAAAAAAGAAGGTTCAATATTATATGAAGCTCCTGGGAATACACGAGTAACTTATTTGAAGTCTCCTGATAGTCTCATTTTTCAATTGATCGAGGGGGATAAAGAATATTTAAAAGGCAAATATAAAACTTCTGGAATAGGTGGATGTATGATAGGAGTATCAGACATGGAAAAATCGAAGGAGTTCTATGGATACATGGGTTATCATGATGTAATATACCAAGTTGAAGGAAAGTTTCATGATCTCAAGGACCTACCAGGAGGAACAGGAACCTTCAAAAGATGTTTATTAAAAAAAGATGTTCATATTTCCGGTGGTTTCTCCAAATTATCTGGAACATCTTATATTGAACTCTTTCAGGCATTGGATCGCACACCAGAGAGAATATTTAAAAATAGAATTTGGGGGGATGTTGGGTTTGTTCATTTGGGAATGGATGTAAGAAACATGTCACATGTGGAGGAATTCCTTACCTCAAAAGGCTATCCTTTTACTTGTGATTCATCC
This sequence comes from uncultured Bacteroidota bacterium, assembly GCA_937899625.1. Classification (GTDB taxonomy): domain Bacteria; phylum Bacteroidota; class Bacteroidia; order Flavobacteriales_D; family Crocinitomicaceae; genus M0103. The sequence continues at coordinate 54,558 of CALCCB010000007.1, read as the reverse complement.
AATGGCCTTCATATGGGTCAAACAAGAGTGCATTGCGTCTATGTTGAAGACCCGGATGGAACCCTTATCGAACTTATTGAGGTTTATAAGATTCCGATTATTGAAAAGCTCAATCTGTTTCTGAATGTTGAGAAGCGAAGTCCAGAAGCGAACTTACCGGATTGGTTAATCAAAGCGATGCGATTCATGAGAATTGGTGATCGCTATATTGATAAGGATTAATTAAGAATCATATTGATCCTTTCGAGGATACTCTGATACTCCTTTTTTCTGGGTTCATGAATAGATTGTTTTAACTTCTTGACCTTTCGATTATAACTAATTCGATTGAGATAAAGTCTTGATTTTACAAAGGAATATCCTAAAATTGTAACACCCACAATGTAGACTGGCCAATAATAGAGAGGTACATCAAAAACCATTTTCAGAATAAAGAATTCAATACTTAAGACCAAAGGAAAAAGGATCATACTAAAGGCAATCTTCATTCCTGGATAAAAACAAGACCTTCTGGTTAATTTTGCGGGCAACACTTTTAAAAGAAGAAAAATTGGAAAATTAAGCAGGTATCCGGCTAATGAAAAAGGTGCCATAAAAATCAACCATATCCAACTCAACACATTATCTATGTGCTTCGATTCAATTCCTGAAATTTTTTGGACATTGAAGGTGGAGACTTCACTTAAAGCTATGGTTAACTGTTCCTTTTGACCTTCTTCTAATTGATTAAATTTTTCTGAATCCTTTTTGGTTTCTTTCCAAGATCTTTTCAGGTCTTTAACATAATTGTTGGAAGATAATCCGTAGAATGTCTCGCGGTATTTTTCGGCATTTTCAAAAAGCTTTAAAGATTTGGCATCTTCAATATGAATGATACATTCTTTAAGCCTTTTTTCGATCAAATTGGTCAGCTCCAGCATTGCCTTTGCTTGATTCTCTTGATATTTTTCTTTAAAGTCACTAACCAATATTGGTTCTCCGTATTTCAGCAAAATATCACTTCCAAATTCATCAGGATTTGAATAATTTATTCCGAGAGGAATGATCTTAAGTCCCATTTCGAAATGATAATGCTCCTCAGCACCAAATGCTATTCTTGCAGGACCTTTTTTTATTTTCTTTACTCTTCTAACAAACTTCTCATCAGTAAACCCTTCGCCATAAAGTAAAAGAGCTTGATTCATTTTAAGTTTCGCATAGCAGTGCTTGAAAACTTCTTCGTTTTTATCAAGATTCTCTCTACCATCGACATCCCTGTATATTGGCCACATGTGCGAAGAAGTGAGGAACCATGAAGCTATTTTAGATTTAAATAAGTCTGCTCGACCCAAGTAATTGATTGGAATTTTGGCAAAAGCACCGCAAACCATTGGATCCAATAAAGCACTAGGGTGATTCGCTACAAATAGTACCGGATCTTTTCCGGTAACATGTTCACTTCCCTCTATTTCTATTTTACTGAAATAGGTTCTACAAATGATAGGAACAATCGTTTTATATATCCGATATAGTAAAGTCATTCTAATAAAAAAAGCGCTTGACAGCGCTTTAAACTATTAATGATTACAACTGTCTTTGTCTTTACACTTCGACTTGTTTTCACATTTTTCTTTGGAAGTGCAGCATGCCTTCTTTTCTCCTCAATGATGGCCACCCTTGAATTTTCCATTTTCGTCATAGTGAGACAAACACATTTCCTTCTCTTCAGGAGTGCATTTTAAAGAATCACACATTGCTGCACATTCATCCTTAGACATTTTAGCGCATTCTCTCATGTCACACTTGCCGATCATGTGTTTTCCTTCCATATGAGGACCGCAAGCCTCCATATCATGGCCTTCACATCCCTTCATGTCTTTGTGACATTCCATCTTCCCATCACACTGCTCCATTCCACAAGCATTTGCAGCTCCATTGTCTGATCCATGTCCATCACCTAAGATCGGAGCAATTACCAATCCTACAAGACAAGTCAACTTGATCAAGATATTCATAGAAGGACCAGAAGTATCTTTAAATGGATCTCCTACTGTATCTCCAGTAACCGCTGCCTTATGAGCATCAGAACCTTTGAAAGTCATTTCACCGTTGATCATTACACCCGCTTCAAAAGATTTCTTAGCGTTATCCCATGCACCACCAGCGTTGTTCTGGAAGATCGCCCAAAGGACTCCAGAAACAGCAACACCTGCCATGTAAGCACCAAGTGCTTCAGCACCCATGGCAAAACCAATAATGATCGGAGAAATAATTGTGATCGCACCTGGCAACATCATTTCACGAAGTGCAGCCTTAGTAGAGATCTCAACACATTTTCCGTATTCTGGAGTTCCTGTCCCTTCCATGATTCCAGGGATTTCGCGGAACTGACGACGAACTTCCATTACCATGTCCATCGCTGCTTTACCTACAGACTTCATGGCCAATGCAGAGAAAACAACCGGAATCATACCTCCGATGAATAATGCAGCCAATACATCTGCTTTGAAGATGTTGATCCCATCAATACCTGTAAATGTTACATACGCTGCGAAAAGAGCAAGCGCAGTAAGCGCAGCAGAAGCAATCGCAAATCCTTTACCTACTGCAGCAGTTGTGTTACCAACGGAATCCAAGACGTCAGTACGTTGACGAACTTCTTTTGGCAACTCAGACATTTCAGCAACACCACCTGCGTTATCAGCAATTGGACCGAATGCATCGATCGCCAACTGCATTGCAGTAGTTGCCATCATAGCTGATGCAGCGATAGCTACACCATAGAATCCAGCTAATTCATATGAACCCCAGATCGCAACTGCGAAAAGGATCACAGAAGAGAATGTTGAGATCATACCTGTCGCTAGACCAGCAATAATGTTCGTCGCTGCTCCCGTAGATGAATTCTTTACGATATCAAGAACCGGCTTCTTACCAAGTGCAGTATAATATTCAGTAAATGCCGAGATCAAGTATCCAACACCCAAACCAACAAGAGTTGCATAGAAAACGTGACGGCTAGGGATCTCTTTTACTCCTTCTCCAAAGAACTTCATTGTGATTGTTTCAGGAAGCATCCAACTTACAAGGAACCATCCCGCAACCGCAGAAAGAAGAATAGATGTGATGTTACCAATGTTCAATGCTCTTTGAACTTCAGCCTCTTTCGCTTCATTGTTAGAAATACGAACTAGGAAAGTTCCAATGATCGAAGCGATGATCCCAACACCAGCGATCATGATCGGAAGTAGGATAGGCCCCATTCCTCCAAATGCATCTTCGAAAACTCCACCTTCTGAAGCATCCGCCATGTCTTTGATGATGTAGTTTCCTAACACCATTGATGCAAGTACCGTTGCAACATAAGAACCGAATAGATCGGCACCCATTCCGGCAACATCACCTACGTTATCACCTACGTTATCTGCAATCGTTGCAGGATTACGTGGATCATCTTCTGGAATTCCAGCTTCAACTTTTCCAACAAGGTCAGCACCTACGTCAGCAGCTTTCGTATAAATACCTCCACCAACACGAGCAAACAATGCAATCGATTCGGCTCCTAAAGAGAAACCTGCCAATGCCTCAAGTACCATGGTCATTTCGTTGTAGAAATTTCCATCCTCTGTCATAAATGAGCTTACAAAAGCCATGAAGAACAAGCTCAGACCAAGAACTGCAAGACCTGCAACACCTAATCCCATAACCGTTCCACCACCAAACGAAACTTTCAAAGCCTGTGGTAAACTCGTACGAGCAGCTTCTGTTGTTCTTGAATTGGCGTCAGTAGCGATTCTCATACCAATGTTACCTGCTACCGCAGAGAAAACAGCACCTACAACAAATGCAGGAACGATCATCCAACTTGTCGTCTCAACAATCGTTGATATTCCAAATAATGCCGCAGAAGCAATTACAACGAAAATTGCGAGTAATCGGTATTCAGCAGCAAGGAATGCCATTGCACCTTCCTTGATACTCTTTGAGATACTCTGCATCTTCTCATTTCCAGGGTTTTGTTTTTTAACCCAAGCCATTTTAACTAACATGAAGATCAATCCAACGATTGATAATCCAATAGGTAAAAAGATCAAATTCTTTTCCATGTGTGTAATTTGTTTATTTTTTAAACAGGGCGCAAAAGTAGAAGTTTATGTAAACATGTGCAAGTTTACACTTCAATTAATGACAATGCCTTCCTACGCACGAAAAAGTCTAGGGTTACAACATTTTACGGTAAATCAGGTCTAAACCGTTTTATTTCTGCAATACTCGTCTTTTTAAAATCTGAAGATCCATTCCACCGCTCTGACGCCACTGGATCTCCCCAGATTTAAAAAGAATAAAAGTAGGCACTCCTCTTATCTTGAACTGATCAGCGACAGCCGGGTTTTTATCTACGTCGATCTTGAGGATCCTGACTTTATTTCCCATTTCAGCCTTTAATTGATCAAGGATGGGATGCATCACCTTACACGGTCCGCACCAGGTCGCATAGAAATCAACTAAGGTTGGAATGTCTGATTTTACGATATCTCCGAATTTTCCCATTTCAATTGTTTTTGCAAAGTTAGTTGTTCTTTACAGGAAAAAAGGTAACACAAATTACATTGGGCAGACTCACATGCTTCGACTATCTTTGCGGCATGTTGCTGAGAACAGCTGTTTTAAATATCCTTAAGCTCATCTTCTTCTGGGTCGTGGTTTTCGACATTCAGAGGATCATTTTTTCGATTCACAATTTTGGCAAGATCAAAGAAGTTGGATTTATTGAATGGCTTGGGGTGTTTTGGTATTCCATCCGTCTTGATCTTGCATCAGCAGCATTTCTATCGTTTATTCCTTTATTATTGCTGACAGTTCATTTCACGATCAATTCGAAGTGGTCGAGAAAAGGCTTCTTTTGGGTATTGTTTGCAGAGATCATTGTCGTTTCCCTGATCCATGGAGGAGAGATCAACGCTTATACTGAGTGGAATCATAAATTAACCACTCGTGTATTCAATCACTTATTTCATCCGGACGAAGTTTTCAGAACTGCAGATTATTCGATGACCTTCTGGTTCTTTCTCTATGCTCTAATCGAGATTGCCACAGGAATTTTTATTACCAATCGAATTTTCGATCTAAAAGAAACTACCACAACCAGGAAATGGTATTGGAATATAGCAATCTCAACAGGTCTATTTTTAATTCCCGGATCTATTTTCGCTGTTTTGGGACGTGGCGGATTTCAGCAGATCCCAATCAACATTGATAGCGCCTATTATTCCAAAAACTACGTTGCGAATGACTTGTCTGTAAATTCCTTTTACTTTTTCACCAAAAGTTATCTGCTTTATACCCGATCACAGACAGGTGTTCAATTTCCATTGATCGATGAATCACAGGCAAGGAAGAACCTTGGTGATTTCTTTCATTCAGAAAACAACAACGAAACGAGGATCTTTCAGAATGATCGACCTAACCTTGTATTCGTAATTCTTGAAAGCTGGACTGCAAACGCAGTTGGAGTGCTTTCTACTGACAAAGGTGCGACCCCATATTTCGACAAGCTTTCAAAAGAGGGACTACTTTTCACAAAGATCTATGCTACAGGTGGTACTTCAGAGGTAGGAAATTCGAGCATATTTAGTGGTTACCCAGCATTGCCGGAGATATTTATTTCAATGCAGCCAGATAAACACAGGAAATTGCCTTGTTTGAATCAGGATCTGAAAAAAGAAGGTTATTCAAGTCATTACATCTTTAGTGGTGATCTTAAATATGGAAATATAGGTGGTTATTTCATGGATCATGGTTTTGATGAAGTTCTGGATGAAAATGATTTTCCCAAACAATTGAAAAGAGGAAAGCTGAATTACTTTGACGAAGATCTTTATCACTTTTTGTCTGAAAAAGTTGACAACACCAAAGAGCCGTTCATGCATTGCGCGTTTTCAGGCAGTACACATTCTCCTTATGATCACCCTCGCAAAGACATTAAGAAATGGGACGGCACAGAAAGTGACTTCATGACTTCCGTTGCTTATGCAGATAAATGTTTGTTTCAATTCCTGAAAGCATCGAAATCAAAAAAATGGTTCAAGAATACGATCTTCATTTTTGTTGCTGACCACGGTCACGCTTCACCCACCTTACAAAATCCGAATTTATCAGGATACTTCCATATTCCTTTGCTGATCTGGGGAGAACCCCTCCGAAAAGAATTTAGAGGGAAGCAAATAAACCATTTGGGATCTCAGTCTGATATTGCAAAGACACTTTTGACGCAAATGAACTTACCTTCAAATAAATACATCTGGAGTAAAGATCTATTAAATCCTGGATCACCACAATTTGCACTTCACACCATCAATAGAGGATACGGCTGGATCACTCCAAAGGGTAATTTCAGTTATCATATGGATGGAAAGAATTTTCCAGAGCTTACCTTTGAGGACAAGGAATTAAAAAAGGAACAATTAAGATGTCATTCATTCATGTCGCTTCTTTATAAAGAATATATAAACCTATGATCGACGCACTGAAGAAGTCTCCATATGGATTAATTCTTCTGGCAGCATTTCTTGTCAGACTGATCGCAGTGATCTTTTCCCCAGGTTACGGGATGCACGATGATCATTTTCTAATTATCGAATCCTCTTCTTCCTGGGTAGATGGATATGATTATAACAACTGGTTACCTTGGTCACCGAACAATCCCGGACACCCACACGGGCACAGTTTTACATACGTAGGATTCAATTTTCTGTATTTCGGTTTAATGAAAATGATCGGAGTTACAGATCCAAAAACGCTCATGCTGATCAACCGATTTTTACATGCGTTGGCGTCCATGATAGTCGTTTTGTATAGTATCAAAATCACGGAAAAATTAAGCAATGTTCAAAATGCGAAGATCGTAGGGTGGCTGTTGGCACTTTTATGGATCTTACCATTTGTTTCTGTTAGAAACCTTGTAGAGATCGCTACCGTTCCTTGGCTGGTTTATGGGGTTTGGCTTTTACTTAAAAATGATCACAGATCTAATTTTATTCTCGCCGGACTTATGGCGGGAATGGCCGTTTCTTTCAGATATCAGATAGGTGTCTTTGCCATCGGAGTCGCTGGATATTATTTTCTAAAGATGGAATGGCAAAAATTTCTGCTTTTCTGTACTGGTGTTCTTGTCATGTTTACATTGACCCAAGGATTGGTAGATTACTTTATCTGGGGATATCCGTTTGCGGAATTTCTGGGTTATGTTTTTTACAACATGACGGAAGGAACAACCTACTTGCCAAATAACAACTACCTGATGTACTTCCTGGTGTTGATCGGATGCTTCTTTATCCCAATGGGAATCCTGATGATGTGGGGCTTTATAAAGTCCTACAAAAAGTATTGGATGCTATTCCTCCCTACCCTATTGTTTATTCTATTTCACACACTCTATCCGAATCGACAGGAAAGGTTTATTTTAAGTATACTACCATTTTTCATCATTTTGGGAGTATTGGGATATCAGGAGTTAATGCTGAAGAAAAAAGAAAAGATTTGGAAAGTGTCTATGCTTGTTTTTTGGATGTTTAACACGATCTTCCTAGTTTTCTCTGTAACGATGTATTCTAAAAAGTCAAGAGTTGAGGCAATGTATAGTCTCTATAATAACGAGGTCGGTAATGAATTGATCCTCCTTGAAGGATCCGCCGACCAGCGCATTTCTATGATGCCTAAATTCTATTCAAAAAGCTGGCATTGCGAATTTGTAGAAAGAACCAACCCGAACCTTTCTCTTAAAGTGAATGATGCGCTCAATTATGATTACATTTTCTTTTTTGACGACAAGGACCTCGACAAAAGGATCGATGAATACAAAAAGCTTTACCCTAAAATGAGGCTTCATAAGAAAAGTCATCCCAGCTTGATCGATAAAATGCTCAGATGGTTGAACCCTCGAAATGCCAATGAATATATCGAAGTTTGGGAAACGAATTATCGCACCGTAAATAAATAATAGATTTGTAGTGTGAAGGTCTTAATACTTCGTTTCAGTTCAATTGGGGATATCGTTCTCACAACACCTGTTTTGAGAGCTTTGAAGGATCAATTGTCCAATGTTGAAATCCACTATTTAACGAAAGAATCTTTCCGACCAATTCTGGAGAACAATTCTGATATCGATAGACTCTGGACAATTCAGCATTCGCTATCGGAAGTTAATAAAGAATTGAAAAATGAGCATTTTGACGCAATTATAGACCTGCACAACAACATCAGGACGTTAAAGCTTAACCTTTTTTTAGGGAGAAAATCATACAGTTTCCCAAAACTGAATCTTAAAAAGTGGATCCTTACGAAGTTTAAGGTGAATCTTCTTCCTGAAATCCACATTGTGGATCGTTATTTCAAAACAGTCGAAAACCTTGGAGTTAAAAACAAAAATTACAGCTGTCGATATACACTAACAGATCGAGATCAAATCGATATCGAAGCCAACTATCAATTAAAGGAGCATCAATATTTCGGCTTTGCAATCGGAGCCCAATTTGCGACAAAACGTCTTCCTGTGGATAAAATGATCGAGCTTCTAAAAGGAATCGAGGGCCCAATTATGTTATTAGGAGGTAAGGAAGACAAGACGGTCGGTGATGAAATTGTAAAAAATCTTTCAAGTAATCATATCGTTAATACCTGTGGCAATCACACCATTTCAGAATCAGCATTTCTTGTAAGCAAAAGTAAAGGATTGATTACGCACGATACTGGGTTGATGCATATTGCGACGTGTTTTAACATCCCAATCATCAGTATTTGGGGAAACACCGTACCTTCCCTTGGGATGTACCCATATTATCCAAATGCAGACATCCAATTCACTATTAATGAAGTGAAAGACCTTTCTTGCAGACCTTGTTCTAAAATTGGGTATAGTAAATGTCCAAAGGGACACTTCAATTGTATGAACAAACAGGATCTGAATAAGATCCGAAATGAGATCAATAACCTTCGTTAGGTTATTCTTCCAGGAAAAGTTTCTTTAATTCAGAAGCTTCGGATGGCTTCATTTTTCCTGCCAGAATTAGACTTAATTGCTTCCTGCGCAATGCCCCCTCAAATCTTTCTTTTTCCTCTTCGGTTTCAGGAATCAGATCTGGAACCTGAATTGGTCCACCCATTTGATCCACCGCTACAAAAGTATAGATCGCCTCATTGCATTTTTCTCGTTTACCTGTAACATGGTCCTCTACAAAAACATCCACAAACACTTCCATCGATGAATTGAATGCCCGAGAAACTTTTGCTTCAAGGGTTACTATAGAACCATGGTTAATGGGCTTCTGAAAAGAAACATTGTTCACCGATGCTGTAACAACAACTCTTTTGGAATGTCTGTGTGCAGAAACACTTGCTATAACATCCATCCATGCCAGCAGCTGTCCACCAAATAGATTTCCTAGTGTATTCGTGTCATTTGGTAAAACCACTTTTGTTGTGATCGAAAGCGTCTCAGCTGCTGTTCTAGATTTCATTCCTTTTTTTAACAAAAATAGCTAAAGTGCCGGTAACCAAAGATCATTTTGGTCGTATTCCAAAAACAATTAACGAAAGTCTTTCTATTTTTACATTATGAAAACAATGAATCAACTTATTGAAGAGTTTCCTGAGAATATTTCAGACTCACTTGTAATAGCATCAAAGCACCAATTCGAAAAGCCGGATAGAGAAATCAAGAACATTCTAATCTGCGGCATGGGTGGTTCTGGAATTGGAGGAAAGATTGTCTCTCTATGGATGGCCAGTGATTCTACGGTACCAGTAGAGATACTTAATGACTATAATTTACCGAACTGGGTAGACAAACATACATTAGTAATTGGTTCTTCATACTCTGGTGGCACGGAAGAAACTACGATCAGCGTTGCGAAAGCACACGAAAAGGGTGCTTATATTATCGGAATAACTTCTGGAGGTGAGATGGAAAAATTCTGCAGGTCAAACAACTACCCTGTAGTCATTGTTCCTGGTGGAAATCCCCCTCGCTCTCAGCTTGCTTTTTCTCTCATTCAGTTAGTAAATATCTTTAGTCAAATTGGGTATCTTCATGGATCTGCATTAGATGAGGTGCGTTCAGCAAGGGATCTGATCACTAGTCAAAGAGAAGAGATCCACACTGAAGCAAAAAGTATCGCAAAACACATGTTGGGAAAAGTTGGTGTAATCTATTCGACCGCAAGATATGAAGGGGTTGCCATAAGAGCTCGTCAGCAATTCAATGAAAACTCAAAATATTTATGCTGGCATCATGTCATTCCTGAAATGAACCACAATGAACTTGTTGGCTGGGGAGGTGGCGATGACAGATTCGCTGCACTTTTTATTCATCCTGCTGATGTCATAGAAAGAAATCAACGTAGGTGGGAAATCACCATGGACGTAATCAGACAAAGAACATCGCACGTAATGGAAGTCCATGCAAAAGGAAACAATATGATCGAAAGATCGATCTATTTGATCAATTTAGTGGACTGGGCTACATGGTATCTTTCGGATCTTAAAAAAGTAGATTCAATAGAGATTGATGTTATCAACCTATTAAAAGGGGAGTTAGCTAAGATCTAATATGGATAACCCAGTTGTCGAGTTCAGAAATCTTGGCCTAATCGATTACCAGGAGGCATGGGATCTACAAGAAACTCTTTTTAAAGAAAATATTGAACTAAAAATCAGAGCTCGTAATGGTGAAGACGGTCTTCACACTAAGAATTACCTTTTGTTCTGTGAGCACCCTCATGTCTATACTCTAGGTAAAAGTGGAAGTATGGATCATCTGCTACTGAATGAAGAACAACTCTCTGAACAACACGCTACTTTTTATAAAATAAACAGAGGTGGTGACATTACCTATCATGGCCCAGGCCAATTGGTAGCTTATCCGATCTTTGACCTGGATTATTTTTTTACCGATATCCATAAGTACATGCGATATCTCGAAGAAGCCGTAATATTGACTTTAAAGGATTTCGGAATTACAGGAGAGCGTGTAGAAGGATTGACAGGAGTATGGATTGATGGCGACACTGATAAAGCACGCAAGATCTGTGCAATGGGGGTAAAAAGTTCGAGATGGGTAACAATGCACGGCATAGGTTTCAATATCAATAGTGATCTGAACTATTTTTCTCATATCATACCTTGTGGAATTGACAATAAAGATGTAACTTCAATGCAAAGGGAGTTGGGAAGACCAATCGATTTAGAGGAAGTCTCCAAAGTTCTTAAAGATCATCTTGCTCAGCAATTCCACTACACATATGTCTAACAATTCTAATCGAAAAAGATCATTGACTCGAAGAATAGTAAGGAGTTTTATATTCCTTATTCTTGCTGTTTTTATTCTTCTGAATCTGTTTATTATTCTTTCGGGAAGATTCTATTTGTACAAAGGAATTGCGAACACCTACCTCAAGGGGCAAAGTAGTCCAGGGATATACGAACTTGACGTGTTTTACCACACAACAATTCAAACAGGAAAACCTGATTCTTGGAAAATACGATCCAAGAACCAGCAAAATAAACTGAGTAACGAAGAATTAAATTTTCTCAAGTCACTTAAAACAAAAGCATTTCTTGTATTTAGAGGAGATAGTCTCATCGCTGAGAATTATTGGGAAGAACATAATGCAAATACAGTTTCAAATTCATTTTCCGCAGCAAAAACGGTTGTTGCCTTATTGATCGGTATCGCTATTGATGAAGGAAAGATCAAAAGTTTGGATGAACCCGCGGTTAATTATCTTCCCGAATTCAATACACATGGGAAAGAAAAAATTACCATCAGAGACCTTTTGTTGATGGCTTCCGGCCTGGACTGGAAAGAAAGTTCCAAAGACCCTTTATCCGAAAACGCAGAATCTTACTATGGGTCTGACCTTTATGGATTAGTTCACAGACAAAAAAGAATCTCTGAACCCGGCAAATTATTCAACTACCAAAGTGGGAATTCTCAAGTGCTCGGATTTATTGTAGAAAAAGCTACGGGCATGGGATTGTCTGACTATTTACAGGAAAAAATCTGGAAACCAATGGGTGCTGAACATGAAGCATACTGGAGCTTAGATGAAGAAAACGGGGATGAAAAGGCTTTCTGCTGTCTTTACTCTACTGCACGTGATTTCGGTAAGCTGGGAAAGCTGATTCTGAACAAAGGCAAAATGAATGGTCGACAGATAATTCCCGAATGGTACATGGAGGAATTGGTAAGTTTAGCTCCGATGGATACGGAAGAAGGAATAAAAAATCAGCGCTATGGTCTTCATATATGGATCTATAAAGATCCAATAGAAAACATTGCCTACTGTAGAGGAATCAAGGGGCAGTATATCATGAGCTTGCCAAAAGAAAATTTAGTGATCGTGCGTTTAGGAATGGACCGAATGGATAACTTTGTGTTCCCGGAAGACACGAAAGTTTCACCCGAAAAAAGATCCGAATTAAATAACAAAGTCGGTCACCCTGAAGATCTCTTTACCTATTTGAAGATCGGAAGGAGACTGGCACACTAGAAAATAATCGATGCGAGAAGGTTTAACCGGTCCAAAAGTTGAGAAAGTTGCTGTAGCGATCGTAGAGGAGACAAATGAGCTTAACGAGACGATGTATTATGCTTATTTAGTGAACCTGCGAGATGATATTATGGAAGGAATTATTATTAATAGCACAGGTTACGGAGAAAATGTCAATACAGGCGAAAAGATCAGAACTTCAACCTTAAGACATTCTCTGGAGGTTTTACTTCCAAATGAGGCTGCTAAAATTGAACCGATCATGGAAGAAGTATTTGGTCTTGCAAATGAATATTGGGTTAGCTTTTGGGTAAACGATGATCTATATGATAAGAAGTTCGTTTTCCTACCAGAAACCATTTCAAAAGAGAAAATGAAGCTTATTCCCGAATTAGGTCAAAAGGGAGTTATTTTAGGTGACTAACACCCTTGATAAGGTCTTCGATCGTTTTGATCTCTGACACAAGATCACCGATAAGTTCACGATTTTTATTCATTTGGAATCCCCCAACAAGAATAGGAGCATTATCCAGATCCTTTTTTAAGTTTTTGAAATATTGAACCATAAAAGTTGGATCAACAGAAGTTAACCAAGATGTTACAAGCAGATCCGGTTTCAATTGGTGATAACAAGAAATGATAGAATCGTAAGGAACACTTTGTCCAAGATAGTACGTCTTAACACCCCGTTTTCTTAGAACAAATTGATAAAAGAGCAGACTCAACTCGTGCCATTCATGTTCAGGAAGATAGAGCAAAACACTTTGGTTTGATGCTTTCTCGCCGCTTAAGGCATCAATCGCTGAAATCACCTTTTGTCGAATCAGATTTGACATAAAATGCTCTTGGGCTGGGGTGATCGATCCAACTTGCCACATGATACCTATTCGATCTAAAAAATGGATGATCGTTTCAGTAAAGGTTTTTTCAAGACCTTTTTTATCGATCAGAGAGTTCAGTGTTTTAGAGAAAAGTGATTCATCGATCTCTACCATTGAGAGGATCAGTCTTTCCATGCTCACATCCTCATCATCGTTAGATTCAAGTTTTTGAACATGCTCTCCTATTGTACTAGAGGACATGTTGGCTATCTTAGAGATCTTGTAACCATGTTTATTCAGAAGAGCTATATTCAGCAATTGAACAAGTTCTTGATCAGAATACATTCTGATCTTTGTTTCAGTGCGGTCAGGACTAATTAGACCATATCGTTTTTCCCATATTCTTATGGTATGTGCTTTGATCCCTGTTAGAGTTTCAAGATCACTTATTTTGTACTCAGCCATACTTTTAATCAAATCCTAATCGATAAACAAAGATCTCTCTATTTTGTTTCCAAAACCGAATTAAAATTGTGTATATTTACATCAAGTAATTTTCATAATGGCCACCAAGAAATATACTTTTTTCACTGTCCCATTCAAAGCTGTATCACTAGCATTATTTATGGGTTTATCGCTGCTTTCTTCTTGCGGAGGAAGTGAAGAAAAATCAGAGGAAAAAGAGGAATTTACCCTTAACGAGGATTACTATGATTTCAAAGGTTTATCACTCTCGACTAATGGTATCAACGCAATGATCATGTTGCCAGATGAAACGGCAAACATTGGCGCAGCTACTAAACCGGAAATCATTCACGCAGACGGAGACTTCAAATGGGATATCCTTGTTGGACCAAATTTTCAGTTACACATTGAAGACTACGGTGATTACAATGACCTTGTCGAAGTAAAGAAAAAAGAGTTGAAAGAGTATGACTTTGTGAAGATCAATTATTTGATCAACGAAAAGGATCTTATTCTTTACGAGCAAACACTGCTTGTCAAGGGTTCTAAAAAAGCCGCTAAATCAGTAGGCGTTGAACATCGTTCATACCATGTTTATGGTCAAAAAACGATAGACGGAGTTACTTATGAGCTCCGAAGCCGAGACGAAGGTTACGAAAAAGTGATCATTGAGCTCATGGCAAAATCAATTAAATCTTTCAAACCGATCCAAAAGTAAGATCAACTCTTCTTTTGATCTAGGTTTAACCATCAGCTATTATTAATTTTGTTCCATGGAGTTGAACAGAGAAAATGTGCTTGAGGTTTTAGGTGGGATTCTTGAACCTGATCTGAAAAAAGATATCGTTACCCTTAACCTTGTTGAAGATCTTCAAATTGGAGAAAATTCAATTCAGCTTATCGTTCACGTCTCAAATCCAGCTTTGCATGCCAGAAAAAGAATGCAGGAAGCTGTGGAATTTAATTTGAGAAGAGTCTTTGGAAAGGACATTTCGATAGTATCGACAGTAAAAGCGATACCGGCAGAAGCGAAAAAAGCTCACCGAAAAATTTTACCTGAAGTCAAAAACATTATTGCAATTGCGTCAGGGAAAGGGGGGGTAGGAAAATCTACCGTGACAGCTAACCTTGCCGGTGGTCTTGTCAAAGCAGGCTACTCTGTCGGAATAATTGATGCCGATATCTATGGCCCATCCATGCCGACTATGTTTGATGTGGTCGGAGAAAGACCATCAATGAAAGAACTGGATGGTGAAAATAAAATTGTACCTGTTCAAAGTCAGGGGCTCCAATTGTTATCCATAGGATTCTTTACTGATCAAGATAACGCTGTAGTGTGGAGAGGTCCAATGGCGGCAAAAGCATTGACTCAAATGTTTACCGATACTTATTGGGGTGAGCTCGATTATCTCCTGATCGATCTTCCTCCAGGTACTGGTGATATCCATTTGTCATTAGTTCAAACTGTTCCACTTGACGGAGTTGTCATAGTGAGTACTCCACAAGAAGTGGCATTAGCAGATGCAAGAAGGGGTATTAACATGTTTAAAATGGATGGTATGAAAGTGTCGATCGTAGGACTTGTTGAAAACATGGCATGGTTCACGCCTGCTGAGTTACCAGAAAATAAATACTACATTTTCGGCCGCGATGGTGCTAAGAATCTGGCTGAAGGCATGAAGGTTCCTTTCCTTGGTCACGTTCCTTTGGTTCAAAGTGTTCGGGAGTCAGGTGATGTTGGACGACCAGCTGTATTCCAAGAAAAAACGCCTGTTTCTGAGGCCTTTGAAGAATTAGTTCATAAATTTGTAAAGCAAGTTGAAGAAATCAACAATGCAAAAAATCTACAAACGACGAAATGAGCATTAATAAAGAGGATTTAGCAGAGAAGATCAATTCATCATTGGAGCAGCTCAGACCGTTCTTACACGCAGATGGAGGAGACATGGAGCTGGTTGAAATTACCGATGAGGCTATTGTAAAGGTGAGATTACTTGGAGCTTGTAGCGATTGCTCAATGAGCCTTATGACCCTCAAAGCAGGACTGGAAGAAGCTGTAAAGAAAGTAGCTCCAGAAGTGAAAGCAGTGGAAGCGGTAAATATGCCTGATTTTGAACGAAACCTTTAAATAAAAAAGGGAAGCTTTCACTCCCCTTTTCAAATAAAAAGTAATTCTTATTTCGCGTCAGCGTATTTCTTTGCTACAACATCCCAGTTGATAACATTGAAGAAAGCATTTACATAGTCAGGTCTTCTGTTCTGGTACAACAAATAGTATGCATGTTCCCAAACGTCAAGTCCAAGAATTGGAGCACCTTGACAACCTTCTCCCATTAGCGGATTATCCTGATTCGGCGTTGAACAAACTTCCAATTTTCCGTTTGTTACACACAGCCAAGCCCATCCTGAACCAAATCGAGTAGCAGCTGCTTTTGAAAATTCTTCTTTGAAACTGTCAAATGATCCAAAAGCCTCGTTGATCGCTGCTGCAAGATCTCCTGTAGGAAGACCTCCTTTATTTGGTCCCATTACTTCCCAGAATAAACAGTGATTCCAGAAACCACCTCCGTTGTTACGAACTGCAGGCTTATCCTTACATGCCAACATGATTTCCTCAATTGTTTTTCCTTCAAGATCAGTACCTGCAATAGCAGCATTTAAGTTTGTTGTATATGCATTATGGTGCTTAGTATGATGGATCTCCATTGTTCTTGCATCAATGTACGGTTCCAACGCATCATATGCGTATGGTAGATTTGGTAATTCGAATGCCATAATATTGATTTTTGTTATTTATAATGAATCAAAATTAGCAAAAAACAATGGAAAGAACAACCGCAAAAAAAACTGAAAATATTGTTCTCCATATCCTGATTCAAGCGTTTTCACGTACATTTGGCAACGAAACAACATTGAAACACCATGAAAAAACTACTACTTTTTCTGCTATTCACCCCGTTTTTTCAATTAACGGGTCAGATCTGCACAATTGACAATACTCAGACTGCAGTTGGACTTTATCCTGACACGCTGCCTACAGGGTATGTCGGTCAACCCTATGATACTGATATTACCTTTGTTATGCCGCTTGATACATTAGGTTATGACTTCACAAATTTCAAGATCCTTTCCGTTGCGCTTCCAGTTGGACTATCCTGGCAATGTAACAATGACGCAAACGGATGCAATTATAATCCTCAGGTAAGTCAATATGGTTGTGTTAATATTAGTGGAACGCCTTTATTGGCAGGTCAATATCTGGTCGATGTAACTGTTCTTGCTGATCTTACTGTCGTTTCTGGATACCCCTTTGTTTTCCAGATTTATATGGAAATACTGCCTAGTAACGTATCTACAACCAATGATGGTTTTACCATGATAGGTGCTTCAGGGTGCTCTCCGATTACAGTTGAATTCGAAAATAATAACCCAGGTCTGCTATCCTATTCATGGGATTTTGGGAACGGAAATATTTCAACTTCTGAAAATCCTGCCCCACAAGTGTACACTGCTCCCGGAGATTATGTTGTACATTATGAAGCTTATGACAATCTTGACGTAATTCAGGTCTATACCTTCACAGGAATTACAGTTAATTCCATGACAAACTACGGTGCAGGTTTTCCTTCGTATGACAATGCAGATACCTATTGGGTGCTAAGAGAGAATGGCACACCAATTTACAATTCCAGTATAATAGGAGATCAAAATCCTCCGGTAAGCTGGACTACCAGTATACTATTAGCCCCTGCCAATACATACACCCTTCATGTTTACGAAGCCGATGATAGCTTTGGAGAAGTCTTGTTGGGTGCCGATGACTATATGGGACAACATACGGTAATGCTGACAGGATGTACAGGTTGTGCCACATCTGGAGGTGATTCAGGATCAAGTGCAAACATCAATTACACAGTAACCAATCAAACCATCAACCCATCTCCAGTGGTTGTTTCTGAAGATACAGTGCATGTATATGGATATCCACCAGTACCTGTCGTAAGCTACAACACTACTACAAATGTTTTGACTACTCCTGACCTGGGATATGGATACCAATGGTATTTCAATGGTAGCCCCATCGGTTGGTCGACATCCAATGAACACCCTGTTTTTCAATCAGGAGTTTATTACGTAGTGGCAGTTAACGAATTCGGATGTGTTAGTTTTTCCGATACCATCACAGCAGTATACTGTAATCCGAATTATACCCCTTCGATTCAATTATCTGCGAACTCCTCTCTTGTGATCATTAATTCACAGGTAGATTATTCAATCCAATGGTCATTGAACGGTAATGAGATCGCAGGTGCAGCAAATGATACGATAGTGGCCACCGATCCGGGTGCATATACAGTTACATTGACAGATAGTTTTGGGTGTGTTTACACTTCGAATGCCTTTAACGTAAATCTTGGAATTGCAGACATTCAGGATTTCACATTCATTGTCTTCCCAAATCCGGCGAATACGTCTTGTACGATTCAAACAGCTCACCTGGGGATTGGCCTGGCAGGAAACTTAATGGACATGACAGGTAGAGTGATCGAAACATTTAAACTGGAAAATGGCTCATATGTCCTCGATCTAAGCGATATGAGAGCTGGAAGTTATCTTATTGAGATCAGCGACGGTACAAATAGGAAGGTCAAACACCTCATCAAAGAATAGCAAAAGAGCCCTTTCGGGCTCTTTTATTTTTTCTGGTATTTATTGTGGTACTTCTTGTACAATTGTTTTTGGCTGTTGTCTAGCGACATGAACTTGCCATTGATCATTGCGAGTGAAACATTGTTTGAGCGCATATCCAAAGCGTCTCCATCAGAAACAAAAAGTGTTGCTGATTTTCCTTCTTCAATGCTTCCGTAATCTTTATTGATCCCTATGATCTCTGCAGTATTCAATGTAAGTGATTTAACTGCTTCTTCAGCAGGCAATCCATATGCAATACATGTGCCTGCCTGAAATGGTAAGTTCCTCGCATTCATTGCTTCCATATCACCTGAATTTTGAATACAGAACTTTACTCCGGCAGCGTGAAGTTGAGCAGCAAGTGAAAATGGCTGATCAATTGGATCCTCTTCATATTCAGGAAGACTGTGCACCCTTCCGATCATAACCGGTATTTTATCTTCTTTCAATCGATCAGCGATCAAGTGACTATCGTATCCACCCACGATTACCGGAAAAGGCAATTCAAATTTTCTTACGAAATCGATCACATCCAGGAGCTGTTGTACGTCGTTCGCATGAAAGTAGACTCTCTTTTCCCCTTTGAAACAATCCCTCATTGCATTGAATCTAAGATCCAAATCCACTTTTTTACCTCCATCACAGTATGCTTTTGCATCTGAAAAGAAATTGATCAATTCCGCTTTTTGATCTTCGTATTTTTCATTCCTCTTTTTAGGTGATGGCTCAGCCCACCAACCTCCACCTTCCGCACTCGAGGGCCAGTTCACATGGATCCCATCATCAGAACTGACTGTTGCGTCCTCCCAGTTCCAACCATCCATTAACATAACAGCAGATGTACCGCTGATACTTCCTCCTCTTGGAGTAGCCTAACAAATCAACACACCATTAGTCCTAACTGTAGAAATCACTTTCGATTCGACGTTGAAAGCAATCTGAGAGCGGACATGCGGATTATATATCCCAACCTCATCAAAATCTCTTGTCGCTCTGACTGCATCAATTTCTGTCAAACCAAGTGTAGAATTGGGTGCGATAAATCCAGGATAAATGTGTTTACCCTGAAGATCAATTATGGTATCCCACTCTTCTCTTTTGTATGAAGTCGCCAGTGAATTTCTAACCATTTCGATCCTTCCAGATCTAACACCAATTAATGCTGTTTCCAGAATTTCGCCATTTCCTTTGTGGAGGAATCCGTTGATCAGTAAGATGCTCTTTTGATCCTGAGCCTGCGCAAAAAAGGTTGCAAGCAGCGAAAAACAAACTATTCCAAATCTCAATTTCATAATTTCTTAATGTTGGTTTTCTCCTTCTGATCCTTCTTCTCCCATTGTATCACAATGAAAATGCTTTGCTTTTTTCTTCAGGAAAGGTTTCGAAGGTTCTCCCTTATCATTTGACTCAAGCATTTTATTGATAATCCTTGCCTTTTCTTGTCGATTGACCATCTGAAGTTCCTTATCTTTCTCAACGTCGAACATTACCGTTCCATCGATAATCGTCATCTCTGCCTTTGCTTGAATACTTAGTGGATTGTCAGACCAAATAACTAGATCTGCATCCTTTCCGACTTTCAAACTTCCCATACGATCATCGAGGTGAAGAAGCTTCGCAGGATTTAATGTTACCATTTTCAAAGCTTCTACTTCAGTCATCCCTCCATATTTGATTCCTTTTGCGGCTTCCTGATTCAATCTCCTTCCCATTTCAGCATCATCAGAATTAATGGCAACCACTAATCCCATTTCATTCATCAAAGAAGCGTTGTATGGAATTGCATCATTCACCTCATACTTATACGCCCACCAGTCCGAGAAAGTAGAAGCCCCAACTCCATGCGCCAGCATTTTATCTGCCACTTTGTATCCTTCAAGGATATGAGTGAACGTATTCACTTTGAATCCCATTGAATCAGCAACTTTCATCAACATATTGATCTCCGATTGTACATATGAGTGACAACTGATAAAACGTTCTGATCGAAGGATCTCCGCCAACACCTCAAGTTCAAGATCTTTGCGTGGTTGCTTCACTTTGCCTTTTTCGTCAGACTTGAATTGTTCCCATGCCGCCATATATTCCTGTGCTCTGTGAAAACCATCATAGTACACTTGCTCTACCCCCATTCTTGTCTGAGGAAAACGAACTGTATTAAAATCACCCCAATTCGCTTGTTTCACATTTTCACCGAGCGCAAACTTGATGAATTTTGGAGCATTGTC
The DNA here is from genome assembly GCA_937899625.1 of uncultured Bacteroidota bacterium. Taxonomy (GTDB): domain Bacteria; phylum Bacteroidota; class Bacteroidia; order Flavobacteriales_D; family Crocinitomicaceae; genus M0103. The sequence goes on along the minus strand of CALCCB010000007.1, from coordinate 33,825 downwards.
GATCAGCATTTCCTCAGGAGTAGCGCCCCACTTCAATTTGATTAGGCCACTTTGCCCACCTACCGGATTTGCAGAACCATGTAGCAATTGTGCCGCTGTAACACCTCCAGAAAGTTGACGGTAAATATTGATGTCATCCGGGTTAATAACATCTCCAATACTAACCTCTGCGGAAATTGATTGTCCTCCTTCATTCACCCCTTTCGAAATGGCGATGTGAGAATGTTCATCAATGATACCTGGTGTTACATGTTTGCCTTTTGCATCAATTACTCGTGCTCCTGTTGGAATGGTAAAGCCACCTTGTCCAACAAATGTTATTTTCCCGTCCTGAACAATGACAGTTCCGTCCTTGATCACACCCTGTTCCTCATTGGTCCACAACTGAGCATTTCGAATTACGATCGTTTCTGAAGTCGGTTTGGTGTCAAATCCATACGCCATGTGCGGGAACCATATCCGTTGACAGATCAAAGTGTCGATTTCGGGATTTTTCGGTTCTTGCTTGTTTTCTTTGACCTTATCGCTCTTAACTGCCGACCACTGAACCCATCTCCCATCCGGAAGAGAAGCATCACCGAAAAGCACTCCCACTCTCATGTTCACCTTCCCATGAAGGCTCATACTTCCCTTGAAGTTTTCATCATCGACATTAAACTGAAGGGTAAGGTCATTCCCGATCAGTTGAGTAAACGCTTTCACTTGTAAAGTATCCTTTTTAGTCAGCCCTGTCTTATCATCTTTTACATCCTTGATCACAGACACTTTTGAGTCCGGCTTTTCTTTTGAACCAGCAATTTCAAGAGGGTACCTTTTTCCGTCTACGTTAATTGTATATTTCCCAAGAATATCTTGCTCAGGAGCCCTGCTTAGCACTTTTTGTTCACCTATTGTCCAGACCTCAAGAAGCTTCCCTCCTGCAAAAGGATCGGCAGAATAAATACTGAAGCTTGCCAGCTTCCCTTTTTCAAGTGTACCTAACTTCTTTTCGACTCCGAGTAATTTTGCCGGATTAACCGTTAATGCAGCCAACACATCTTGCTTTGAGAGGCCTCGCTGCATCGTCATGTTCATATTTTTCCAGAACTGATCACTGGTCTTCAACCCACTACTTGTAAAACAAAAGTCTACACCTTCGGTCTTCATCACATGAGGGTTAGAAGGTGCCATTTCCCAATGCTTAAGGTCAGATAGAGGAATCTGTCTTGCTACATATGGATCCCTTACTTCGTAGGCTTCAGGAAAATTCAAAGGAAGGATCACAAACCCATTTACCGGATTCAATTGATCATGCGCCATGTATTCATTCCCTGAACCATAGTAATTGAACGACAAGCCAAATTCTTTCGCAATTTTTTCTGCTCTCAGGATTTCCCATTTGTCCTTTGTCTCGAATAAGATCGGTAGAGAATCCTGAGCAAGATAAGCTTCAATTGAAAGATCGGTTTCTTTTGAATTGCCATCTGAATACCATTTCACATCATATAAAAACTGACGGATCAAAGCAATGCTTCCCATCTGAGAGGAAGGATACGTTTGCTTAGAAGATCCTTTTTGAAAAGAAATGACCAGTGCCGCTTTTGGTTTGATCATTTGTCGGTTCACGTCCTCAACACCCAATGAAACCAAGGCGCCTGTACCCCTAAAAATACCATCCTGATGATGAGTTAAGGTAAAAGTGATTCCGAATTTAATAAGCTCCTCGACACTTTTTGTGTCGATATCATAGCTATCAGAAGCATTTACTTCCGGATGGACTGACTCATTCCAGTAGTAAGCTCCTTTTTTATTCGACTCCAACTGAGGTCTAAAATTGTAACCTCCATTGGATGACGGCTTTGGAAGCCCCAAATCGCTGTTTAATTCGATAAATCCTGGCAAAATAACTAGATCAGAACAGTCGATCTCCTTCGTCCCCGCTGGAATATTTACAAGTATACCAACATCTACAATGCTTTCACCCTGTATGAGGATAGTCGCATTTTTTATTGTTTTATCCGGGCTAACAACAACTTCCGCATTTTTAAGTGCAATAAATCCTGCTTTTGAGTCAGTTACTCCGTTCGTTGGCCTGTATTGGCCAAGGAAATAAAAAGGGATCAAAGTGACTAGAACAATAATAGATCTCATATAATTCTCCGGTAATTCTGTACGGCTCGAAATTAATTAAAACCAAACAGTTTGGTCCCTGCTTTACCGATTTCTTTTGGTATTTTTGTGTCAATTAAAATTGAAGCTATGTTGGTACACGCACATTCAGGTTTACGTTGGGTCGCTTTGTTGCTTTTGATCTTTGCGATCTACAATGCCTTTTCAGGAGTTCGATCCGGAAGTTATTCGAAAAAGGATAAAATGGTGACCCTTTTTACTATGGTAATGTTTCACATTCAATTAGTGTTGGGATTGGCCCTTTATTTCACCTCAGGTAAAGTGAATTTCAGTGAAAACTGGATGCAAATCACTCAGTTTCGTTTTTATGGATTAGAGCATTTAGTTGGAATGATCCTAGCTATTGTATTTGTTACTTTAGGTTATTCTTTGGCAAAGAGAATCGATGACCCGGTTAAAAAACATAAGAAAACTCTTATTTATTTCACCATAGGATTATTCCTTGTTTTAATTTTCATTCCATGGCCATTCAGAGTTGCTTTGGGAGCAAGCTGGTTCTGATCTTCGTCGGAATTGTCTTGTTAAGCAGTTGTGGTGAATCTGAAAAGACTACCGCTGGTCTGCCTGAAGAAGAACTTACCGGACAAGAAATTTATCTGGAAAACTGTGCTTCTTGCCATGGTTCAGATGGGAAACTTGGATTATCAGGAGCTTACGATCTTTCAAAATCTGGATTGACTATCGAAGAAGTCAAGAAGGTACTAAATGAAGGACGAAATGGAATGCCGCCAATGAAAGAAATTCTGTCTTCTCAGGAGAAAGTAGATAAGGTTGCTGAATACACCATTGAATTAAGGAAATAAAATGCAAGGACACGTTACTGTAGACGCAAAAGAAGAAACCTGTGTATTAGTTGGTGTGATCAATTCAGATATCAATGAAGATATTGCGAATGAATACATTGATGAGCTTGAGTTTCTGGCTGAAACTGCTGGAGCAATTACAGTGAAAAAGTTCCTTCAAAAAATACCTTTTCCAAATCCAAGAACGTATGTAGGGACTGGAAAACTGGATGAGATTAAAGATTACATAAAGTCAAACGATGTAGAGTTGGTCATTTTTGATGATGAATTATCTCCATCGCAGCTTCGAAATATTGAACGAGAACTGCAATGTAAAATTCTGGACAGGAACATTTTGATCCTCGACATTTTTGCTAGTCGCGCAAGAACATCTCACGCAAAAACACAAGTCGAACTTGCCCAATTGCAATACATGTTACCGCGTCTTACTCGAATGTGGACCCACCTTGAACGGCAGAAAGGAGGAATTGGTTTAAGAGGACCAGGAGAATCTCAAATTGAATCGGACAGAAGGATCATCCAGACGCGCATAGCGCTGATGAAAGAACGTTTGAAGGAAATCGACAAACAAATGGCAGTTCAGCGAAGTAATCGAGGTCAGCTGGTTCGTGTGGCTCTTGTTGGATATACTAATGTTGGAAAAAGTACATTGATGAATCTCCTTTCAAAAAGTGATGTGTTCGCAGAGAATAAATTGTTCGCAACTCTTGATACTACAGTGCGAAAAGTCGTGGTTGACAACTTGCCCTTCTTGCTTACAGATACTGTAGGCTTTATCCGAAAATTACCTCCGCAATTGGTCGAATCGTTCAAGTCAACACTTGACGAGGTGAGAGAAGCTGATCTATTGGTTCATGTATTGGATATTTCACATCTAAACTTTGAGGATCATTACAACGTGGTCAACCAAACACTAGCTGAACTTGACAATAAAGACAAACCGACAATTCTTGTTTTTAATAAAATTGATGCATATCATCCTGCCGAAAACCCGGAAGGTGAAGAGGAAGACGATCAATTTACGCTTGAAGAATTGAAAAGAACCTGGATGGCAAAAATGGGTCAAACCAAATGCGTATTCATTTCGGCTACCGACAAAGAGAATATTGAAGAATTGAAGCAAATCATATACGAAGAAGTTAAGGAGATCTTCAAGGTTCGTTATCCGTATAACAATTTCTTGTATTAAAAAAGGAGGCTATTACTGACCTCCTCTCTCTTTTTCATCTATAGTGATCGGGGTTAATCTCTGATCAATTGGAGGAATCCATGTCCTTCTAAATACTGATCCTGTAATCCATCAACTTTGTACTTGTAGAAATAAACACCATCATCGGCCAAAGCGCCATTTTGTGTTTTACCATCCCAAGCTGGATTTACTCCACTCTTTTCAAATACAACGTTACCCCATCGATTGATAATAGTGAGTTCAATATTGGTAGAATTGGTTGTTGTCAAGAAGAATAGATCGTTTCCTCCATCATTGTTCGGTGTGAACACGTTCGGTACATACACTGTTGGTGCAGGATACGTACAACTTCCATTGTCAAAATTCGCCGTTGGATCATAGTTCACAGCAAGTGGGTCCGTGCAACCACAAATGCTGATCGTGATCGTTGCATAAGTCGTATCGGCACAGTTGCCTTCGCTTGCGATCAATCTCACAACTGCACTGTTTGTGTAGGTCTGAGTTTGAGGATCCATGTTACCAACGCTCGCAGTATTACCATTTCCAAAATCCCATTGGAAATTCGATGCATTCTGACTGTTATTCTGAAAAAGAACCTCTAAAGGTGTACATCCATCATTTGGAGTTGCTGTAAAGGCAGCCATCGGTGGGTTTAAGATGTCAACAAATACTGAATCATTTGCCGTACATACGTCATCCTCAATCGTGAAATAATACCATCCAGAAGAAAGGTTTTGCCAAACTGACGCATTAATGAATGCTACACTGTTCGGATCGTTTGGTCCATGCCACTCATAATTCGGAACACCGGTAGCTCCACTGATGACAGCAGATACTGCTCCGATCGGGTCACACGTCGCAGGGAATGAAAATAATGTATCGACCATCAAGGTTTGATTCAAAGTGATGGTGACCGTATCCGTACTCGAATACCCACAAGAGTTAGTCGCTGTTACCAGATAATCGACGGTTCCCTGCATCGTTCCCTGTATGGTTGGGAAATAGGCAGTGGTACCGGTTTGGCCACCTTCCCAGGCATAAGTGAATGGTCCAAAGAGACCTGTTGCCGTAGCTGAAACAAGAACTGAATCCGTTGCGCAGAGCACGGTAGGGTCTGTCTCATTGATAGGTATTGGAATAGAATCAAGAATATATAATGTCCCCGTAGAAATGATCGTATCCCCACATCCTGAAATCGTCGTAGCAGTAATTGTTACGTATTCAAAATTATCAGAGAAACCATCTGCTGTTGGGGTAATAGTCAGAACAATTGTATCTTCTCCTGGAAGGAAAGTAATTGGATTTGGAAGGTCATTATAATCCGTGCCTTCGATCGCAGTTCCACCAACCTCATAATTGATGGTCAATGTATCTCCTAGCTGAGTTTGAGGTCGGATGAACATCAAATTTGCTTCGGAACATCCTTCATAAACACTTGTATCGCCAGAAACAGTCGCAACAGCAACCTGCACCGCTTCAGAGCTGAATGAATTCGCTTGCAAGAAAACACCAGAATCATACGATTGGTCACCTACATTCGAGATCGCTAGCTTGATATGATACGTTTGACCACATTGTACAGATGCATTACATGAAAGCACAGTTGTAGTACCATCATATTGAATTGCCGTACCATAACCTGCTCCGGATAAATTGTTCACGTAGTACTGAGGGTATTGACCAGCACCTGGTCCAAGGTTATTAATGGTAACCGGTGTTGAAGTTCCAGGGATGATCGCCAGGTTTGTTCCACCTGCAGGATAACCACCTAGAGCGAAAGGTCCACTAATACCAGGGCCCCAGAGGAAGAATCCAAATGCATCATTAAATGATGACGGCGAAAACTCAGGATACTCATCCGATCCAAAAACATAGTTGAATGAAATCGTGTCGCCAGCCGGAATGAAATCAAATTCTAATACTGTTCCGTTGGTCACACCACTGTTTGCAATCGCATTCAAGTGTGGATCAGAAGATACATTCGGCGTAGCTGGGTTATTATTTGTAAAAGACCCTGAAGTATTAGGTCCAACAGCAGCTGCGGCATTTCCCGTTGTCAAAAGTACTCCAGATGGAATTGGGAATGTTGTACCGGCAGCACTGAAATAGGCGATATTTCCTTGAACATTCCCTGCATTTACAGGACTACCATTCACTGTGATGTTTGACGCAGTTACTCCAAAACCCAAAAGAACATTCTGAACAAGAGAGTTCGGTGTTTGAGTATTTGTAACTGTGATCTGAGCATTTACCCCATTAATAACTAATAAAATAGATGCGATGAAAAGTATGTTCTTCATATGCGTTTGAAGTAATTTATATTGCTTAGACAAGTAAAGCCTAATTAAGGTTGCACGAAGTTCAGTAAAAATTAGAATCTCACCAATTTTTTAAAGAATAATTACGATTTTTGGGATTCTTCGAAAAAATATCACAAATGAACAATACACAAAACTATATCTCCTCGCATAAAGAACAGTTCTTGAATGAACTTTTAGATCTGTTAAGGATCCCTTCTATTTCTGCCGATCCGGCTTATGCAAAAGATGTAGAAAAAACAGCACACCTGATCGCCGAACAGTTTACGACACTTGGATTGGACAAAGTAGAAGTTTGTGCTACTAAAGGCCATCCGATCGTTTATGGAGAAAAGATCATTGATCCAGCATTGCCTACAGTTTTGGTTTATGGACACTATGATGTTCAGCCAGCGGACCCGATAGACCTTTGGACTGATCCTCCCTTTGAACCAGTTATCAAGAAAACTGAGATACATCCTGATGGTGCCATCTTTGCACGTGGAGCTTGTGATGACAAAGGACAAATGTTCATGCATGTTAAGGCGGTCGAAGCGATGATGAGATCTGGTGAATTGCCATGTAATGTTAAGTTCATGATCGAAGGTGAAGAAGAAGTTGGAAGTGATAACCTTGAAGAATTTGCTTTGAATAACGTTGAAAGGTTAAAAGCAGATATAATTCTGGTTTCTGACACCGGAATGCTTGCCAATGACGTTCCTTCAGTTACTACAGGATTAAGAGGCTTATCCTATGTTGAAGTTGAAGTAACCGGACCAAACAGAGACCTTCATTCAGGATTATACGGAGGTTGTGTAGCCAACCCGATCAATATTCTCACAAAGATGATCGCTTCGTTGCACGATGAAAACAACAGAATTACCATCCCAGGTTTTTATGATAAAGTGATCGAACTTTCTAATGAGGAAAGAGCAGAAATGGCAAAAGCGCCATTTTCCCATGATGCATATTGCAAGGCACTGGATATTGAAGATACATACGGTGAGAAAGGATATTCAACTATGGAGAGAGGTTCTATCCGCCCAACACTTGATGTGAATGGAATATGGGGTGGATATATCGGCGAAGGTGCCAAGACAGTAATCGCATCGAAGGCATATGCAAAAATTTCTATGCGTTTAGTTCCGGATCAGAATCCAAACGAGATCACTAAATTATTCATGGATCACTTTACATCGATCGCACCGAAAGGAACAAAAGTAAAAGTGACTCCTCATCACGGTGGAGAAGCGGCGGTTACTCCGATTGATTCAATTGCGTACAAAGCCGCATCCATTGCCTATGAAGAAACATTCGGTGTTAAACCTATTCCGGTAAGAAGTGGAGGAAGTATTCCGATCGTGGCGATGTTCGAAAAAGTTCTTGGATTGAAAACCATCCTGATGGGATTCGGTTTGGATAGCGATGCGATCCATTCTCCGAACGAACATTACGGATTATTCAATTTCTACAGAGGGATCGAAACAATTCCTTATTTCTACAAGCACTTTACAGAATTATCGAAATAATGAAAACACTAAGGTGGGTATTACCCCTAATGTTGTTGATACAATCTTGTGCACTTAAAGCTCCGGAATTCAGAGGTTCAGAAGGATTCAAAATGGAAGGCAGAGAAGGCAATGAAATCAAGTTCAATGCTGGTGTAAAAGTTTATAACCCGAATTGGTTTGGCGTGAAATTGAAAAAATCGAAAGTAGAGGTCTACCTGGAAGACCAATACATGGGTATCCTTTCATTGGAGAAAAAGGCAAAAATGAAAGCCAACAGAGAATCCACTATTGAGTTTCCATTAAAGATGGCGCTTGAAGATGGTGCTTTGATTACAGCATTAAAATACTCCATGAAGGATGAAGTCAATTTGATCGTCAAGGGTAAAGTGAAAGGTGGAGTATGGATAATTTCAAAGAAAATTGAAGTGAACGACACCATAAAGGTTCCTGGGAAGAACCTCAGAGGTAAATTTTAAGTACTGAAAGAATGAAGATCAAAGAAGCCGTTTTCGTCATCTCGAATGAAGATTACAAGAAATGTCCAAGTGATGGACGACCTGAATACGCGTTCATTGGTCGATCGAACGTTGGTAAATCCTCTTTGATCAATATGCTTACCGAGAAAAAGGGACTTGCCAAAACATCCGGAAAGCCCGGTAAAACTCAATTGATCAATCATTTCCTCATCAATGACGAATGGTACATTGTCGATCTTCCTGGTTATGGTTATGCGAAGGCATCGAAGACTGCACGATACAAATGGGAAAAATTCATTTCCGAATACCTGACTCAAAGAGAATCCTTAGTGAATCTTTTCGTACTAATTGATTGTCGGTTGGAACCACAAAAGATCGATCTTGAATTCATGAACTGGTGCGGAGAAAAAGGCATTGCTTTCTCGATGGTATTCACCAAGATCGATAAATTGTCGAGTTCGGCCCTACAGAAGAATCTCGCCAAGTATAAAAAGGAAATGCTTAAATACTGGGAGGCACTTCCTCCATTGTTTACGACTTCAAGCGAGTCTGCTTTCGGGAAAGAAAAGATCCTGAACTATATCGAAACGATCAATTCTCAATTATAATTTCCCGATCTCGAATAGAGATTTCGAATTACCAATTACTTTTGTGCCCATGGAACAAAAAGAAGACAAATTAAAGGAGGTTATCTCCCACGCAAAGGAATACGGATTTGTTTTTCCGTCATCAGAGATCTATGATGGTTTAGCTGCTACCTATGATTATGGACAGTTGGGTTCTGAATTGAAGAACAACATCAAATCGTACTGGTGGAAAGCGATGGTGCAAATGCACGAAAACATCGTTGGTATCGATGCTGCGATCTTCATGCATCCTACCACTTGGAAAGCATCTGGTCACGTTGATGCCTTTAATGATCCTTTGATCGACAATAAAGATTCCAAAAAGAGATACAGAGCTGATGTCCTGATCGAAGAACACATCGAAAAGATCCGTCAGAAGATCGATAAAGAAGTTGAAAAAGGACAAAAGAAATTTGGCCCTTCTTTCGATGAGGAACAATTCCGCAATACCAACCCGAATGTGTTGCGCAACATGGACAAGATTAAAAGTATCGAGGACAGAATGCGTGAAACTTTGGAGAACAATGATCTTGAAGGGGTATACAATCTGATCGTAGATCTGGAGATCGCTTGTCCGATCTCGGGTTCGAAGAACTGGACGGAAGTAAGACAGTTCAATTTGATGTTCTCCACAGAATTAGGTTCGGTAGCTGGAGATGCAGCGACGATATACTTGAGACCGGAAACGGCTCAAGGTATTTTTGTAAACTTCCTGAACGTTCAGAAAACGGGACGTATGAAGATCCCATTTGGAATTGCACAGATCGGTAAAGCGTTCAGAAATGAGATCGTAGCAAGGCAATTCATCTTCCGTATGCGTGAATTCGAGCAGATGGAAATGCAATTCTTCTGTCGTCCGGGAGAAGAAATGAAGTGGTACGAATACTGGAAAGAAACTCGTGCAAAGTGGCACAAAGCGCTTGGTTTAGGAGATAATCTTTATCGTTTCCACGACCACATTAAGCTTGCACATTATGCAAACGCAGCTTGCGATATCGAATTTGATTTCCCAATGGGCTTCAAGGAGCTGGAAGGAATTCACTCTCGAACAGATTTCGATTTAAAACAACACGAATATCATTCAGGAAAGAAATTACAGTACTTTGACCCTGAACTGAACCAAAACTACGTTCCTTATGTAGTAGAGACTTCAGTAGGACTTGACAGAATGTTCCTGGCCGTATTGAGCTCTGCATACAAGAATGAAAAACTGGAAGATGGAAGTGAAAGAGCAGTTCTTTCTATCCCTCCTGCCCTCGCTCCATATAAGGTTGCTATTATGCCATTGACGAAAAAAGATGGCCTACCTGAAAAAGCAAGAGAGATCATTGATGAACTAAAGTTTGATTTCCAGTGTCAATACGATGAAAAAGACTCGATCGGTAAGCGATATAGAAGACAAGATGCCATTGGAACTCCGTATTCAGTGACAGTGGATCATCAGACACTTGAAGATAATACCGTAACGATCAGAGACAGAGATACGATGGAACAGATCCGCATTTCTGTGGATCAATTGCATTCCATGATCGATCAGAAAGTGAACATGAAGACACTCTTGAAAAACTAACTAAGAAAGGCCGCGATTGCGGCCTTTTTATTCAGTTGTAATTTACAATATTTCCTTTTCGAAGGTATTCTTCGAACACCAACCGCAAGCGCTCCATTTTTTTCTGAGCTTCGGTGTCGCCAAACTCGGCTAACCGTTTCAATTTATAGTAGGTGTCCAACGTATGACCAAAAAGATCCTGCTCAATACGCTCCTTGATCTCAGAGATCTGATAATTCATGCCGATCAAAAAATGTTCGATCTCTCCCAATTCAGCAAGCTCCTCCTTGGTTACATTCGTTTTCTTTAACAAAGAAGAATAGCGAGGCAACACTTCATTCAATGTCTGAATGAACCGTTCCAATTCTCTATTTAACTCTTCCTTATTATGACTGAAATCGTTCATGCATCTATCGTTATTCATCGAAATATAATTAATTATTGCTTGCCTCTACAACCATTTCATTTTTTTAACAAATCAATTTCGTGACCTCTAAGGAATCAAAGACCTTATCTTTGCAATATGGCAGGCATTTATGTCCATATTCCTTTTTGCAGAAAAAAATGTTCGTACTGTGACTTTCATTTCAGTACCACTTTCTCAGGATATAGAGATCGAATGATCAATATGATCACCAAAGAGATCACGACACGAAGGAATGAATTCTCCGGTGAATCAATTGAAACGATCTATTTTGGAGGAGGGACACCAAGCCTGCTTACAATTCAAGAACTCGAGCTCATCCTTCAAGCGATCTACTCGAGTTACGAGGTAACAAATGATGCTGAAATAACTCTGGAGGCAAATCCGGAAGATATTTCACCTGATTCGTTGAAAGTCTGGCGAAAGGTAGGAGTCAATCGATTGAGCATAGGGATCCAATCATTTCGCGAACAGGATCTTCAATGGATGAATCGATCGCATACTGCTGAGCAATCAAAACAGGCTGTTGAATGGGCACAAAAAGCTGGTTTCACAAACATTACGATCGACCTTATCTACGGACTACCCAACCTCAGTATAGCGGATTGGGAAAATCATCTGCAAATGGTATTTGACCTTTCTGTAGATCATATTTCAGCCTATTGTCTGACCATCGAAGAAGGGACTGCGCTGAATAACTGGGTAAAAAAAGGAAAGATTCATCCTGCAGGAGAAGAAATCCAGAGCAAACAATTTGATTGTATGATCGAATTAATGGGCCAGAACGGCTATGAGCAATATGAGATCTCTAATTTTGCCCGCGATCAAAAATATTCGAAACACAATTCAGCCTATTGGACCGGAAGATCTTATTTAGGTTTTGGACCCTCTGCCCACTCATTTGATGGAATTTCAAGAAGATGGAACATATCCAACAATGCGCAATACATGCAAGGTCTGGAAACGGAGAACAACTACTTTGAAACTGAAGAACTTTCACATCAGGACCGTTGGAACGAGTTGATCATGACCGGCTTAAGAACGAAATTCGGCGTAGATCTTCAAACCCTGTATTCATTGTTCCCTCCGGATGAAGAGTTTATGCAAACATTAACTTTCTGGGAAGAACAGGAGATGCTGACCATTCAAAACCAAAGGATCCTACTCACCCCACAAGGCAAAATACTTGCCGATCGGATCGCTTCCGAATTGTTCAAAACCAATTAAATAAATACTTTTAAGTCAAAGTCATATCATGAAACAGAGCATCATCATTACATTTTTGCTATTTCTTTTCAACTTCAATTCAATTGCTCAAAAGCAAGTGATCGACCACAATGCCTACGACGGGTGGAAAAAAATTGAAAATGCGATCCTATCAAATGATGGCAGATATGTTTCATACGAGATCACACCTCATCGCGGTGATGGTTTCATTTATCTGTACGATTCAGAAAAGGACAAACTGGATAGTCTGCCCAGAGGGAAAGGAGCAAGATTCTCGCATGATGGAAAATTACTTGTCTTTAAAATCACCCCTGGATTTGACACTTTGCGCACATGCGAATTGGATAAGGTCGATAAAAAGAAATGGCCAAAGGATACATTGGGTGTATGGTTGCTGGAAAAGGATTCCTTGATCAAATTTGCCAAAATAAAATCCTTCGACCTGGCAGAAAAAGGAGACCTGTTAAGCTTTGTTTCTGAAGAAAATAAACTCGACTCCGAGCAAGTTAGTAGTGAGCCTAAAAAGAAAAAGAAACACATCTGCAAGAAGAAAAAGAAAAAGGACACCGAGGAAGCGTACAAATCAGACGGGACTGTCCTTACCATATATGACCCAAAAACCGGACAATCCAAACAGTTCAAGGATGTTACCGAACACACGATTAGTGAGAAAGGAGAGCACGTTGCTATTGTTCAGCATAAAAAAACCAAAACCGACTCCGTTTACCTAATGATCACCGACCGCAGCGGCAATGAGTTGCGTTCATTTGGTGCGACCAAATCCTACAAGCAGCTTGTGTTCTCACCCAATGAAGCATGGTTCAGTTACTATGAAAGTGCAGATACAGCCAAGCAAAAACAGCATCAGCTGCACTTGTATTCGTTTACCGATAAAACGCTTTTTTCAATTGCAGACACACTTTCCGGGATCCTTCCCGAAAGGAAAGCGGTTTCTGAATCGTTCAAACCTGTATTCTCAGAAAACGGAAAATACTTCTTTTTTGGATCATCCGACCGTGTTCTTCCAGAGGAAAAAGATACCCTTTTAGAAAGTGAAAAAGCGAAAGTCGACATCTGGCACTATGAGGATCACAGAATTCAACCACAGCAGCTCAAAGAGTTGAAAAGAGATGAACGAAAAACGGATCTTTATGTGTATCATCTGAACAACGGACAGATCATTAATGTAAACAATGATACATTAAACGCTTATGTTTCAAGATTTACGGATGGCGAATACATTTTAGGTAGCTCCGAGGAGTTATACGCTATTCAGAATAACTGGGATATGCCTGATCGAAAGGATCATTATCGCATTAACCTGTTCACCGGGGAGAAGGAGCTGATTCGATCGGAGGTACGCACAGGAGGTGAACTTTCACCGGATGGGAAAAGCTTTCTTTATTTTAATGAACTCAAAGGTCAGCATCACATCATTGATATTGAATCCGGTATTGAGAAATGTTTGACTTGTGGAACTACAGGTGTAAAGTGGCAAGACGATGTGAACGGAATGCCAATGATCGCTTCGCCATACGGGGTACTTGGATATTCAAGAGATCGAAAAAATATTCTGATCCAATCCGAATATGATCTTTGGGCGTATGACCTTAGTACGGAAAAATTAAACAATCTGATATCGACTATCGGTTCTGAGAAAAGAACAAAAATCTCTTTGATCAACTGGGAAAGGGATTCAAGCACAATTCAACTCAATGGATCTATTCTCAGAGGTTTTGATGAGATCACCAAAGATGAGGTGTATTACAAGTTCATAGAACATGGTGATCATAATGATATGATAGAGATCTACCGAACTGCACACAAAAATGTGCAGCTTTCAAAAGCTGAAAATTCAGATGAACTCATACTACGAGAAATGTCAGTGAGTGAATACCCTGAAGTTCAATTGACCAATACTTCCTTTGAAAAGCGCAAGCAGATCTCAATCACCAATCCGCAGCAAGGCAATTACAACTGGGCCAATGTGAGATTAATCGAATGGAAAAGTTATTCAGGAATTCCTCTGGAGGGATTGATCTATACTCCTGAAAATTTCGATCCGGAAAAGAAATATCCATTAATGGTCTATTACTACGAGACCTACTCTGAGAATCTGCATAATCACTATGTTCCTAAACCAACCGCATCGATCATTTATCCGACAGAATATGCCTCTTCTGGATATATTGTCCTGATCCCGGATATCAGATACAAGGAAGGTCACCCGGCAAAATCAGCATACGACTGTATCATGAGTGCGACCGATCATGCCTTAAAACTTTATCCGAACATTGACTCAACACGCATGGGACTGCAAGGTCAAAGCTGGGGAGGATATCAAACGGCACAGCTCATCACAATGACCAATCGATACAGAGCAGCAATGGCAGGTGCTCCGGTATCCAATATGTTCTCTGCTTATGGTGGCATCCGTTGGGGAAGCGGAATGAATCGTCAGTTCCAGTATGAGAGAACTCAAAGTCGAATCGGTAAAACGATTTGGGAAGCTCCAGAGTTGTATATTGAGAATTCACCATTGTTCCACCTTCCTAATGTCAATACCCCATTACTGATCATGCACAATGATGAAGACGGTGCCGTTCCATGGTATCAGGGAATTGAATTGTACACGGGAATGAGACGATTGGGTAAACCTTGCTGGTTATTAAATTACAATGGGGATGATCATAATCTGATGAAAAATGCCAATCGTATTGACCTTAGTATCCGTATGAAGCAATTTTTTGATCATTATTTACAGGGTCAACCTGCTCCACTGTGGTTAACGGAGGGTATTCCAGCACTTAAAAAGGGAAAGGAACAAGGTTATGAGCTTCAGGAATCGCATTGATCCTTTATCGATCGGATTGATTTTATTGGTCCTCGTTATTTCTTTTTTAAGTCTACAACCTAAGGACGGCCCAATAGAGATCGAGATTAATGATAAACTGGGGCACTTCTTGGCTTATTCAGCTTTAACATTAAATGCAGGATTGGTCTTTTCGAAAAGAGCATGGGTCGGTGTCCTTATTTTTGGATATAGTTTAATGCTTGAATCGCTACAAAACTTCATTCCGGGAAGGATCTTTTCGATCTATGACCTGATCGCAAATACAGCAGGAGTTTTATTCGGAACAACAATTCTGGCTATCTTTGGAAGCACGATCCTGAGGATCTGTATAAAACTCAAACTCACATCCCGAAGCACCTGATTATGGAAAAGCTTAAGAATTTTATCGACGGAAAATATGTAGAACCAATAGCAGGAAACTACATTGACAATTATGAACCAGCAACAGGTAAAGTATATTGTCTGATCCCGAATTCCGATGCTCAGGATGTAGAAATGGCCGTTCAGGCGGCAGAAAAAGCATTTCCTATCTGGTCAGCAATGAGCACCGAAGAGCGGTCTGCTGTAATGGTGCGAATATCAGAAGGGATCGAGAGAAGAATGGATGAATTTGTTGCTGCAGAATCAAGAGATAATGGAAAACCATTAACCCTTGCAGCGCATGTGGATATACCTCGTGCAGTATCCAATTTTCATTTCTTTGCAACAGCGATCATTCACTTTGCTTCTGAGTCCCATTACATGGAAGGCGTTGGAGTGAATTACACCATGCGCAAACCGTTAGGTATTGTGGGTTGTATTTCTCCATGGAACTTGCCTCTGTATCTTTTTTCCTGGAAAATTGCTCCTGCACTTGCCTCAGGAAATTGTGTTGTAGCAAAACCTTCAGAGATCACCCCTTATACTGCCTATTTGTTAGGACAAGTCTGTAAAGAAGCGGGTATGCCTGATGGGGTACTCAATATTTTGCATGGTGAAGGGGGAAGTGTTGGTGATGCCATTGTGAAACATCCAAAAGTGAAAGCAATTTCCTTTACAGGAGGTACAAAAACAGGAGAATACATCGCAAGAACTGCCGCACCGATGTTCAAGAAGTTATCACTTGAGCTTGGTGGCAAGAATCCGAATATCATATTTGCGGACTGTGATTTTGATGACATGCTGAGTACAACTTTACGTTCGTCATTTGCAAATCAGGGTCAGATCTGCTTGTGTGGATCCAGGATCTTTGTCGAAAGACCGATCTATGAAAAGTTCAAGAAAGCCTTTGTTGAGAAGGTTGAAAATACAGTGGTTTCCTATCCGACGGATAAACACGCAAAATTAGGAGCAGTGGTTTCTAAACCTCATATGGAAAAAGTAATGTCTTATGTCGAATTGGCAAAAGAGGAAGGTGGAACTGTACTTACTGGCGGTCATCGCGTGATCATGGAAGGAGAATATTCAGAAGGATATTACCTTCGTCCAACGGTGATCGAAGGTTTGGCATACGATTGCCGCACAAATCAGGAAGAGATCTTTGGCCCTGTAGTGACGATCACGCCTTTTGATACAGAAGAAGAAGTCTTAATGATGGCCAATTCAACACAATATGGACTTTCTTCTACCCTATGGACCAATGACTTGAAAAGAGCACATCGTATGGCCGATAAAATTCATGCAGGGATCGTTTGGATCAACTCATGGCTGGTAAGGGATCTTCGCACGCCATTTGGTGGCGTAAAAGCATCCGGTGTGGGAAGAGAAGGTGGCTGGGAAGCACTTCGCTTCTTCACAGAACCAAAGAACGTTTTCATTAAATATTAAGCAATAAAAAAGGGCGGTGTTACCGCCCTTTTTCTTTATACCAATCAATTACTTGATCACCATTCTCTTAATTGTACTTCCGTTCTCAGTCGAAACTTCTACCAGATAAATTCCTGCAGAAAGATCTAATTGAATATTCGCTTGAGAAGCACCGATTAGTTTTGACATGATTTCCTGACCTGAAACATTCATCACTTTAACAGAGGTGATGTTCATTCCAATCGCGTCGATCACAAACTGTCCATTCGATGGGTTTGGATACAACTTGATCACTGAAGCATTGAAATCATCCAATCCTGCTCCACTTCCACCTTCTACATTTCTTACCGTTGTAGATTCATCTCCTCCAAAGTCAACCGGATTCAATGTGTAAAGTGTTGCTCCTGAATTACTCAATAGAGAAAGTGAACCATTTGTTCCTCCCCACTGCTGAGAGTCAACTCCATCACCATAGTAGTCATAGATGCTGAATGTGTAACAATCCAAAGCAGGTAATGTTACGTTCCATGAATATGAATTATTAGCGGTCAAAGCATTTGTCGGGTCAGCTGTCGGATTAGCATTACCTGTTCCGAAGTTTCCGTCAACGTTTTCATTTCCTTCAGACCAAACAACATTTCCCAGAGAGTTCGTGATCTCCATATATGTTTCTTCCGGATAATCATCTGTTAAGAAGTTTACCGTAAGTGTCACCATCGTCTCAGGAATTGCATTCACAGTAATGTTTGTGGTTGCGTTATTATTCGCAAGGTTTTCATCTGTCGAACCATTAGGAGAGACAACGTTCACAGACATTGTGTGTGAACCTACAGCCAACGATACAGTTGGTAAAGTAACCACTTGAGTTTGCCATTGAGCAAGCGATCCACTCCAGTTATAAGTTTGAGTCGCTCCACCATCAATTGAATACTCGATAATTGCACTTGTCAATGTCGAGGTGCCTGAATTGGAAAGATTCATTGTAGGTTCGAAATCCGTCCCACAAATAATGACTTCTGAAAGTGTTAGTCCAGCCACTCCCGCGTCAATTGCTGCAGCTGTTGCTCCAGAAGGATCGTAACCATCGATGAACTGTGCTCCAGTTGTGTTTGGGTCTAACCAAGTCACCAAATGATTTGTACTGTTACTTCCAGATGGGTTCCAAGAATTAGAAACTCTTCCATAATAATCAGGAGCCGAAAGGTTCGAGCATGAAGCACCTCCACCCCAAAGCTGTCCAATTATTCTATGGTTCTGATCAAACAATGGTGATCCAGAGGACCCACCTTCAGTTGTTGTATTTCTGTCCCATTCAACTGTCCAGGTCGAGTTCGCTTCTGTAGATCCCATTCCTTGAGAGATAGCCGGAGCAGCATCGTCAAAAGAGATCTTTTTAATGTCTCCAGAAGGATGGTGGATACATACTGTTGAACTTGGAATCACACCTGATTTGTCCCAACCCGAAAAGTAAGGATTATAAGCCGCTGGAACAGTTCCGCCCACAAGACCACCTGTGATCTCAACCAAACAGAAATCAGAAGGAGTTCTTCTCGATCTTAATACTGCGCCGGACAAAGACTGGAAAGTAGGAGAAGAACCAGGGTTTGTACATGCGGTTGCCTGCCAATTGAATCTGAAAACCCAATTCGCTGGATTGCTATAACAGTGATTCGCTGTTAGGACATATGGTTTACCATCATTTAATGTATTATTTATCAAAGCTCCAGAGCAGAATCCTGAACCACCAGAAACGAGCATTACAGCACTATTTCTCTCATTCGTCCAAGAAGCTCCATCAGGGCAATTAACATTCATATTACAGTTCCCAGAACCTCCAAATGCTTTCTCAATGTATTCGCCTGCTGTGCGGTATCCGTGAGTAACCATACCAACTTGAACAGACCCAACGCGATTTGCATCATAGTTATAAGAGGGTACAAAATACTCTACAATAACTGTATTTCCAGGAACTAATTCAGTTCCTAACTGTCCTTCATACAAGTGATATGCTGTAAATTTCCCTAAAATGAAATCTTTCTGTGGATTATATACGAACAATTCATTTCCTTCAGGGATCTCAGTATTGTCGAATGTCAAATTCACCGTTAAAGCATCCTGACATTTCAATTTCAATAACCATACTCTTCCTGCTGGAATATCGTACCATGAACCTGAATTATTCAAATTCAATGACGTGTAATTGTTGAACCCGAAACGCCACGGACCTGTCTTCTCAATATCATTGATCTCATCTTCCAGTCTAAGCGCTTCAATGTCCGGTTGAGCGAAAACCCTTGTGTCGATTTCCTTGAAACCGTTGCTTAATTTTTCACCCTTGGGTAAACCTCCGTCACCCTGTTGAGCGAAGGACCATCCGAAGAACAATGATCCTACGATAATCAGTACTTGTTTTTTCATATTTCTAGTTTAGCTTGTTTACTTTTTAATACGCTTAATACTGCATCCTCTTGGTAATGACTCCTTTGTAGACACCTTCAATCCAGAACCAATTTCCCCCATTGCATTTGCAAGATAAGAAATATCCTCCGTTCGTTGACTGTCCCAAGAATTATCAATACTACCGGAATAAACTAATTTCAGATCCTTATTGAAAAGAAAAATATGCGGTGTCGTTTTCGCGCCGAAAGCATCAGCTAGTTTTGAATCCATGTCAAGCAAATATGACATTTTGTACCCTTTTTCACTGGCTCTTGTTTTCATTGCTTCAAATGAATCTTCATTTTCTCTTTTTGCTTCATTTGAATTGATGAGAGTCATCCCTATTTTCAAACTGTCCGCCAATATTTTCAAATCGTTGTACTGGATTTCCCAACCCGCAAACTTATCATTCCCCACCACGAAAGGACAAGTGTTACAGGAGAAAACAACCAATAACCCATTCTCCCTATTCAGATCCTTCAAAGAATAATTCTGAATATCGATATTCTGAAGTTTCACATCACTCATCGGTGCCTCCTTTCCAATTTTAAGAGGTTTTGGTGACTTGTCCTTCATTTGTAATGACGAAAACGAAACCAATAAAGTTGGCAACGTTACAATGAGCATAAAATGGATTAACTTCTTCATCTTCTTTTTAATTTAACCTTCAAACAACTATTTTTAGCACATTGTTTGTACAAAGCGACAACAAATTACAAAAATCTATGAGAAAACCGATCCTACTTTTTTTCCTTCTTTCATTGCTAAATTGTGCTGCGCAAGAATTTTCAATCCCAGCAGAGGATTATCCTTTTTTTGACGCAGTGGAATGGAAAGGCATGGGCACCATGCTTCTAAACAGAGATCCTTCAGGTGTAAAAAGAAAGATCAACATCACAATGGTTGGAGAACAAACTACTTCTGTTTGGCAGCAAAGCTTTAATCCATCAGGAAAAGATTATTTCTACATTGCAGGAGAAAATGCCAGATATGTCTATTTCCTGGATCAATTACAGCCTGTTGATGGAAAGATCTTTTTTCATCAGGTCAATAGTGCGGGAAACATAAAGAGCTCATCAGCTTTATTGAGTTCTGCCATTAAAAAAATGGGAAGCTATGATATCAATGAGATGTCAATGACAGATATTATCACGACCGATAAAGCCTTGGTATTTTTAATGAGATGGAACAATAAAAAGGAAAAAAAACATGTTGACTTTATGGTTACAATGACCCATCACAATATGTTATTGTATGCTACGATCATCGGCAAGATTGATGATGCCATGTTGAAAGACACTAAATATGGACACTGGGGATATTCTGGTTTCGGTGAGGATGAGATCTATTTTACAACACCCGATTATCAAGACAAAAAATCTGGATGGACCATACGCGCATTTACGTCAAAAGCACAATTAAAAGAGTCGATTTTCCTTGAGGGAGGAATGAACTTTACATCAGTTTCTCTTTCAGCTTCTGGAACTACAGGCGGGTTCTATTTAAAAACAAAAGAAAATACAGCTGGTAAAGTCTTTTACAATAAAGGAAGTTATTATCTGGTTGGAATACAGTCATCTCAACTGGAAACCTACACGTTGAAAAGTGGGAAATGGCAAAAACTTCAAAGTGCTGCGTTCTCTACACTAAATGCCAAAAAGGGAATTACTGACTTTACGGCAATATGCTTTAACGAAGGGATTGCGTGCACATTGGAAGGAAAAATGTATTTGCTTCCCACAACGGGAAGTGTCATTGTAAATTCACCAACCGATCGCACCACTTTTAACCCAAGTAGTTTCCTTATCAAGGATCCCAAATCGAGTTTTGCAGTATCTTTGTCTTCCAGTAATTTATTCATGGACCCTTCACAACTAAATAGGCAGGGTGAACTAAAATTTGAATTAATCAAGAAATGATCGTTGGTATTTGCGGAGGAAGTGGTTCAGGTAAAACAACCTTGCTTGACAAGCTTTCTGAATATTATGCTTACTTAAATCCTTCTGTGTTTTCAATGGACAATTATTACAAACCCATTGAAGAACAGGCAATTGACAAAAACGGAAAAGTTAATTTTGACTTACCTACCGCTTTGGAAGAAAGACGACTTGTGGATGATCTATATCGTCTACTTCAAGGAGAAGAAATTATGGTTAAAGAATACCATTTCAACGCACCTCCTGACCTGGATACTACGATCATCATCAAACCATCCAAATTAATTATTGTGGAAGGACTGTTTCTTTTTCATTACGAAAAGGTAAGATGCATTCTCGACTATTCGATCTTTATTTCTGTTAGTCCGGAAGAACAACTTGACCGAAGGATAAAAAGGGATCAGGAGAACCGAGGCTACAGCAAAGAGGAAATTCTCTATCAATGGGAGCACCATGTGATGCCTTGTTACCACAATTATTTGCTGCCGTATCAGAGTCTTGCAGATTTCAGATTCAGAAATGATAACCATGCTGAAAAGGATTTTACTAAATTGACCCTTGAGATCGACAATCGTCTCGAAATGGTCAATATAACTTCATGAACAGGATCAAGAAATACCGATTATTGCTACTTGCCTTACTGAGCAGTTTCACTTTTGTAGCATACCGGTATTCTGTTCTTCATCCAGATCTACGTAATTCGGCCAAAATATTTCAGACTACATTTCTTGAGTTAGAAAAAAAGCTAGACCGTTCTCTACAGATCAATTCAAAGGAACTTGATCGGAACACAGACTTTGGAAGTTGGAAAAACCTTAGCTCTTATGACGGTATAGCCATCCATTATTACAGAAATGATTCCTTGATCTACTGGAACACTAACCAGGTTCCTATTTCCCAATTTGCTGATGCCCATTTTCCTTCGGATGGGGTAGTTCGACTACAAAATGGTTGGTACTACACTAAGTACGTAAAAAAAGACGGATATATTCTGAGTAGTTCATTTCTGATCAAAAATGAATTTCCTATTGAAAATGACCAGCTTCAAAATTCTTTTTCCTCTCCGTTTAATGAAGATTTCAAGGCTCATATTGTTCCAGAAAAAACGGCTAATGGCTACCCTATCTCTAATGCAGAAAATGAATTCCTTTTCTCAGTAGAACCCGATGAAGAAATTCTACCTACCCATATCGAAAGTCTCATCACCAGTTTTTTTCTCTTCTCGGCATTATTTTTCTGGCTTGGGTTATTGAGAATCCTTATTAAAAGGAACAAACCTGTATTCGGATGGGGTTTTATCCTAGGAATCCCCATCGTTCAGATCCTTCTCATCAAAGTTCAGTTTCTTTCTTTCATGGATCCGTTTGAGATCAGTGACGTAAGTTTATACGCTAGTAACGAGTATTATCCAAATTTCACTTATTTCCTTTGGAATCTGATCCTATTATCGTTTGTTCTTTTTAATGCGGGCGACCTGATCTCCAGATCCTCAAAAAGGCAACAATTTGTAACCGGATATTTTGTTATTCCTGTTTTCCTTATTCTCTGGTATCTTCTTGCTCTTCAGATCGAAGACCTGATCTTAAACTCATCAATTCCTCTACAGGTCGATCAGCTTTTTACGTTGAACAGCTATTCGTTTATGGCGATCTTCTCAATTGGCTTGACCTACTATTCCATGCATCATTTACTTTCATCGAGTATCAAGGCGATCTGTCAGCAGAGTGCTCGTATTTCGATGTTCACGACCTATACGTTTATCATAGGTGTTCTTTATTTCATCTTTGATATATCCTTTGGGCAAGAAGTACTTTTTGTTGCCCTCTTTCCCTTGATCACAACACTCGTGATCATC
The DNA here is from genome assembly GCA_937899625.1 of uncultured Bacteroidota bacterium. GTDB lineage: Bacteria > Bacteroidota > Bacteroidia > Flavobacteriales_D > Crocinitomicaceae > M0103. The sequence goes on along the minus strand of CALCCB010000007.1, from coordinate 10,684 downwards.
TATCAGCATTTTAAAAATGATAAAAATTCCGTTTTGGCCTACGGTATTTTAATCCTGATCCTTTTTTGTGGTTCACAGGCTTCTGTATTTACAAACATCAACAATAAAAAAGAAAAAGGCGAACGAGAATTATATGCTAACCAGCTCGCAACGGAAAAAGACATTGTTACCGAGATCGAATTCACGAATATTGAAAACCGAATTGAAAAAGATCAATTTATACTTCGTTTTCTTCAATCTCCAAAGAATATGGAGATTGACGACTTTGAAGATGCAATGGAACGTCGATTTTTCCATGGTCACTGGGAACGATATGATATAGATCTCAATTTGTTTGACAGTGTGGGTGTTTCAGTGATCATGGATGAAAACCAGAATTTCAGTATTTCTGAAATGGATCATGTGATTGCCGATCATTGTTCAGAATCAGAATTTAACCCTTCCGTCTTTTATGTCAATGACAATATCAATCAATATTCCTATGTCATTCGAAAGAAAATCTTCGTTAGTGGAAGATTTAACGGAACGTTGATCGCGGCTATGCGCTCTAAAAAAATTCCGGAAGAAATCGGTTTTCCACGTTTATTGATCTCATCAAAGGCCAATGTTCTTGAACCCCTTGAAAACTATTCGATCGGAAAATATTATCAAGGAAAATTGAATAACAAATATGGAGCATTTGCCTTTCCTTCAGACGTAAAAGAGCTGAAGAAATGGAGAACAACCAATGGGTATTATGATACAGATGACTACAGTCACTACATCTTGTATCAGTCATCTGTCAATACCATAGTGCTTTCTACTCCACTGATCACATGGGTAGAAAATCTGACCTCCTTCTCTTATCTTTTTTGCTTTTTTGGTCTACTACTATTACCAGTACTTTTCGATAAAAACAATGGATACAGCTTTTATTCAGGTAAACTGGGCATTGCAATGCGCGTCCAATTGATCCTGATCGGATTGGTATTCATCACCCTGCTCGGGTTTGGATTCGGAAGCGGAATCTTTATTAAAGATCAATACTTTGAATATACCAACGGTGTAATTAGAGAACGAATGTCTTCTGTTTACACAGAGATCAAAGGAAAGATCGGTTCAAAGAAAGAGCTTGATCTTGCAAAGGACGGTAGCTATCTGAATTTTTTATTGAAGAAGTTTTCTAAAGTCTTCGTCACGGACATCAATATCTATAATCATCAAGGTGTTTTATTGGCTTCATCACGCCCGAAATTATACAACTATGGTCTACTGAGCGAACAGATCAATCCGGAGGCATACTTTGCCCTGAAAGAACGATCAAAGAGTGAGTTTATTCACCAGGAAAATATCGGTAATTTAAAATACTCGTCCGCCTATCAGCCTTTTCTCAATAATGAAAACAGCATGCTTGGTTATTTAAACCTGCAACACTTTGGACAACAGAAAGGTTTTGAAGATCAGATCCAACGATTCCTTGTGTCGATCATTAATGTTTTTGTCCTATTGTTAGCCATTTCGGTGGTACTCTCCATCTTTGTTTCCAATTGGGTGACGGCACCTCTTCGACTTATCCAGGAAAGCTTTGCGGGGGTGAGATTTGATAAAACAAATCAACAAATCGATTACCAGCGTGACGATGAGATCGGTGCATTAGTGAAAGCCTATAATTCAAAGTTGGAGGAACTCGAGCTGGCTGCTCAGGAACTTGCCAAAAGCGAACGAGAAAGTGCTTGGAGAGAAATGGCTAAACAGGTTGCACACGAGATCAAGAATCCGTTGACACCCATGAAATTGAGTGTTCAACAATTAATGAGGGTGTATGATCCAGAGAATCCTGATTCTTATAAAAAACTGGAAAAAGTAAGTCAGTCGTTAATCGAACAGATCGATGCGCTGACCAAGATCGCCAATGAATTCTCCAATTTTGCCAAAATGCCTGTTCCTCATGAATCGGAGGTGAATTTAAAGGCAGTTCTCGAAAATGTGATGGAAATGTTTTCAAATGAGGAAAATATCTCGATCACGCTGGCATGTGAGGAAGAACATCCTATGATCAGAGCTGATAAAGATCAAATGATACGAGTATTCAATAATCTGATCAAGAATGGTCTTCAAGCCGTTGACGAAGATCAAAGTGCGGAGATCAATTTAAAAGTAAAAAGATCAGGTTCCAGAATTAACATCGAGATCTCAGATAATGGAACTGGTATTCCCGAGGATCTTAAAAGTAAGATCTTTGTCCCTTATTTCACGACAAAAGGTACCGGAACAGGGCTAGGGCTGGCAATGGTAAAACAGATCATTGAGATCCATCATGGATCTATTACTTATGAGTCTTCCGAAAAAGGAACTACTTTCTTTATTGATCTTCCTGCCTTATAAAACGACAAGGCCGAATCAGTGATTCGGCCAATTGTCAGAAAACCTCGCTCATCCTGAAAGGATGAACACCCTATGTATGTTGGTATACTCAGGCCAATAGTGAAAAATAAACGATCATTAGAACGTCGATCGCAACGCTGACCAAAGCTGAGGTAATGATATACCTCATCGGTGAAACAGCGAGAAGTAGACTTAGCGTCATCATTGTTGGGATAGTAACCATGATCAATGTAAATGTATTATTGATCGCACCTAATCCTACTGCTGTTCCGCCTAAGCATCCTACCACTAATAAAACCACACAGATCAATCCGAAACGATTAAATTCCGAGTCCCCCATGATCTTATCCATCCAGCTTGTTGATTGTACATTTGCTTCCATAGTAATTTCGTATTTGTATATCACAAATGTCTGTAGGATGTAAGTATAGAAATATGAGTGAGATTTTTAAAAAAACTGATTTATGTCATTAAAAAAACCCAGTTACCCGGGTCTTTCTCAAACATATTATGGTTGGTTTACTCAGCGTAAATATCTAACCAGCTGAATAGATTACCTTGAATTTAACAATATTTTCTCTGAAACAAAGCAATTATGTTAAACATTGGTCATCCATAAAATTGATTCATTTTTAAAACAAAAAAAAAGGCCGAAGCCCCCTCTTTGGTTATGAGTTTAGACTAAGTATTACTGCTTAACCACTTTAACATTTTCAATTACAGATCGTTCTTTTAGGATAAGAACTTCGTATAGCCCAGCATCAAGCTTACTAAGATCAATGCGATAGGCTTTTTTCCCGTTTTGTAATTCTGTGACAATGAAAGATGGGCCATTTACCTCTTTTCCACTTGCATCGAGAACAATAAATTCTACATTTCCACTAATATCATCTAATGCCGAAATTGAGATCAAACCATTAGTTGGGTTGGGATAAACTAACATGTTTTCATGTTCGAATTCATTGATAGATAGAAGTTCTCCCATGTTTAAACGGACCATAAGCGCTTTAGGGTTTTCCAAAATAAAATTAGCCCCATTTGCATCAAATCCTTGAACGAAGCCATTCTCTACTCGCTGACATACCCTAAACCTAACATCAGGAGATCCTCCATTGTGACATGCCGCGACAAGTATGGTATCACCTTGGGCAACAAGAATAGGAGCCGGAAATTTAAGCCCTATGCTTCCTCCATTGTCATCAAAACCTATTTGTCTTGGCAAGGTACTGCCAATAGGATTCCAAATACCGTTCACTTTTTTAAATAATTCTCCATGAATAATTGCCCCAATATTGGTGGATGTCGCTGTGACATATACAAACATTGAATCAATTACATCATTATTCAAAATTTCCATTACATTACCGACCTTGAAGGGCTGACCAGGTTGATTACTCAAATTCGAAATAAACCCTGATGGAGCATTGTTATCTGCACTAAATACAGTTCTTGTTACATTTAAAAATTCAGAAAATGAATTGTCTACAGAAAGTGCTTCAGAAGAATCTTGTTGAACATTGTAATTTACGAAATACACCAATGTATCATTGACATAATTGAATGCATCGGTCAGAACATTTTGTGATTGTGTCTGATCAATATTTATTGGATTAGAATTGATATTCCCTCCACCTTGGTCTAGTGTGACGTTTAAAAAGGCATTTTCAGCAGGCATACCCCCATCGTTGGTTATCGTCCCTCTGAAAATCAACGGAGAGTACTGGCTTTTCGGAATAAAAAAATAGGGAATTTCCATCTGCCCGGTGTAAAAGCCAGCATTGGTAAGTGAGAGGTCGTAAGAATATGCTTCTCGAACTTTTACATCATCGATCTGCCAGTAATAATGGGAACCACCATTAGATCCATCCCAATTAAACCTTAATTTGAAATTTTGTTTGTTCGAAGCCGTATCAAGAAAAGATGCAATATTGATCTTGGAAAAATAAGTCTCCGAGATCATATTTGGCTCAACTCCGGGAATACTTGCATCAAATGAGGCATATGTTAAAAAATCATTGGTTGAAACTTCCACCTTAGGAATGAAAGCATCATCACAACAGAACCTGTACTTATGCGCAAATTGAATGTATGCATAATTGATATTACTTAAATTGATCAAAGGTGAAATGAGATTTCCGCTTCGATTGATCATACTGCCGTTATTGGCCAGATCCGCATCAAAGATCGCAAATCCATTATTAACACTTTGAGAATTAATGATCTCGAGAACTCCGTTAGAGAATGGCCCTGATGGTCCATCGTCATCATGTTGCCAGATAGCAGCATCAGGACCTGAAGTTGTCCAAGAACCCAATGAATTCGCAAAGTTAGCTGAAAAGATGATTGAACCTGGAGCCTTTTCTTCAGCAATCGGTTTAGATTTTTCTTCGGGAAATTCAGTAGCTAATTCCGGTGAATAGTATGCCTTAACAGAATATGAATTCTGAGAAATTAATTGCGCATAGATACCAGTGGTAAATAAGCAAAGGACAAATACTTGGATAATTCGAATCATGTTAAAATCACTCTTTAAAAACTAACTTGTAATATACATCTTCATGATCAATCTTTTCATCCTTAATGAACAAACACAGCTCATCATTGATAAATTGTCGATCAAAGAAGAATGTTTTCTGGCATGACTCACAATTCATATCCAAATGCTGGACTGTTACGTTATTTTCTTTGACCAGTTTGGGCCCAAGTATATAAGGTAAAAGCTCATCCTTTTTAGAAGCAAGTAAGATGAGTGAATCAGATTCAATATAAATTAAACCGGCTGACATCACTGCATAATACTCAAACAAAAGATCTTCTTTTTTATCGAAATTTTTATTTAACCTGGATTCATCAATTTCGATGTACCTCAATTTCCATAATTTCTCCGAATTGTATAGTTCATATGCACTCTCCAACAATTTTTCTGACCAGCTTTTCGAATACTCCTGAACCATTAATTGTGCTGTATCTATATCCAAAACAGAATCATTTTTGGATAAGGTATCAGATAACTCATACGTCGTTTGGGCATGTAAAAAAACTGGAAATGCACAAATTAATATTTGATGAAATGTCTTATGTAATTTGTTCATTTGATCAATATTCTTAATTCTCTATATTAAAAAAAAGGGGGCCGAAGCCCCCTTTAGATTGGTTTAGATAAACTTACTGCTTAACGATTCTAATGTTTTCAACAATTCCGTTATCACCTACTACGTTTACAGAGTAAACACCAGTAGACAATTCAGTCATATCAACATCGAACGTAAGATTTTCGAAATCAGAGATGAAACCGTTGTAAACCGTAGAAATTGTTCTTCCAGTCATATCGATCATTCTGATCTCATAATTCCCTTTATCAGCAGGAGTAACAGAAATTGTAGTCATTCCAGCTGCTGGGTTAGGATACGCTGTAAGCGCAAGTACAGTGCTCAAACCAGCATTCTTCGCTGCATTTGTAGCCTGACCTACTTCAACTACTCCTGAACAAGCATTCTCTAGTTCTCCACAAGCACCCAATACACATCCGATTGCAAGGTGTGCAGGAACTGCAGACGGTGCGATACAGATTGTATGTGCGTTGTTAGGGTTTCCTGGAGGTGTCTGACACATTTCTACTCCGTAGTTGTTGCTGGTTCCTTGCTGACACTGAACATTTACTACACAGATCCATAGATCATCAGAAGCAGTACATCCGTTAGCATCTGTTACAGTAGCAGTGTAAGAACCACTATTCTCAGGACAAACAGTTACTTCCTGACCCGCTCCAGCATTCCAAGAATACGAGTATCCTGGAGTACCACCATCTGCTGTAGCGCTAAGTGTAGCACACTGCATTGGTCCGTATCCGTAGAACGTCGTTTCATCACCACCTGCATTGATTGTCAATGGAGTAGGCTCAGAAATTGAAACTGAAGTTGAAGCAGAACATCCATTAGCATCCACTACGTTATATGTATAGTCTCCTGCAGGAACTGAATAAGTTCCAGCATCGTCAGTTGAGTATGGTGCAGCACCACCCCAAGTTGAAACCGATACAGTTGAAAGATCACCGTTACAAAGGATCTCAGTATTCGATGCAGAGATATTTACCTTCGTAGGCTCAACAAGAACGATAGTCTGGCTTACTTCGTCACCAAGACACTGACGCACCATAGCATCATATGATCCTGGAGCTAAACCAGAGTATGCACCTGAAGACTGCCATGTAGCTCCTCCATCGATTGAGTATTCAATTCCTGATCCTCCTGCAGCCGAAATGTTAATTGAACCATCCGTGCTTCCGAAACAAGATACTCCGTATCCGTTGTAATCAGAATTTGAGAAAGACGCAGAAAGGTTATCTCCCGTAACATTCAATGTGTAAGCTCCAGCTCCTGTTGAAGACCAACCTTCAACAACGATGTAGTATGTTCCTACTGGAACCACCGCTGTCAATTGAGACTGTAAACCACAGAAGTCATCGTTCAATGCAATCACAGAACCTCCGTTACATGGAAGTCCGTTAGTAAGATACATGTACGTATCATACCCTGAACCACACAATGAAAGCGTATAAGTACCATGACAAGTAACATCCCACTTGATGATGTTGTCAGCAGATGCTCTTAATGATGAAGAGTTACTTGCACCAATCGTGTTTCCTGAATGAGAGAATTCATTAGAATAAGCTGCATCTTCAACAGATCTTGCAACAGCGATTGACAGTGAAGAAGAAGATCCACATGCAGACGTTAAATTCGCAGTTACTGATCCACTGTTGAAAGAAGCATCAACATTCACGTTGATTGAAGCTCCATTCGTTGCTCCATTTACTGTCATTCCAGCTGGCAATGACCAAGAGTATGTTGTTCCAGCCTCTGCACCACTTACTGTATATGTTGCAGTTGTTGCTCCAGGACCGCAGATAGAAGTTGTACCTGCAATTGATGCATTACCACCTACATTTGGAGTTACATTCAATGTGTAAGCTCCAGCACTTGAAGAAGAGAAACCTTCAACTAAAATATAGTATGTAGTACCTGCAGTGAAGTTGTATGTTAACTCAGAAGATAAACCACATGCATCATCGTTGAATGCCAATACTGATGGAGAACCACCACAAATATCCGAAATTACTTGTAGGTATGTATCATACGATGATCCACAAAGTGATACTGTGTATGATCCAGAACAAGCTGGTGTCCATGAATAGATATGATCTTGGGAAGTTCTTCCAAAATCCCAATCATTACCGGCACCCGCAGTTGAAGAACTATTGGTGTAAGGAACAGAAGTAATCTGGAAATCTCCACCACCTACACGCTGAATGTTGTAAGTTGTTGTAGTAGAACCACAAGATCCGTTGGCAGTCACTGTAAGGGTTCCTGAAGTGAATGTCGCGTTAAAAATGATGTTTCTAGTAAGAGCAGTACCTGTGTATGTACCAGCTGCACCACCTTGTTGAAGAGTCATACCAACACCGGTAGTTATAGACCATGTGTAATTAGACGCACCTGGCACTGCAGCAATTGAGTATTGAGAGTTCAATGGTCCTGCACCACAAATATTTGCAACACCTGAAACAACTGGAGCGGCCAAAGACTGACTAATAGAAATAGATCCAGAGTATCCTGAAGTACTTTCAGGGTCAAGAACAAAGTAGTACGTTGTTCCAGCTACGAGGCTCACGGTAGATGATTCTGTACCAAGGTATACATCACTCAAATAGGTTTGTGAAGATTGTCCACAAGCTGTTCCATAGAACAAGTCGACCCAAGATGATGGACCATTGTTCGTTACGTTAACTTGATATGAACCAGTGAAAGAAGGAGTAAATGTATACACTTTCTCTACACCTGGAGTTCCAAAAGGCCCATAACCATTCCAAGAACCTGTACCTGATGCAACTGAAAAGCTTGAAGCTGCACCACAAGACAGAGCTGTTGCGTTCGTACATGCCGGGTTAACTGGAGGCGCACAAGTTGAATTTACTCCAATTTGCGCTGAACCTGAAGAACCAGTTGACAAAGTTCCAGATGCGATTGTTGAACCATTCAAGGTCATTGTGTAATTCGCACCGTTCCATCCATCACCCCAAGAGTCATACATGTTCAATGTATAACATCCTGTAGGAAGACAAAGTGAGCCGTTGTAGTTAGCTCCACCGTTTGCCACCTGTGTTCCTGAAGAATTCACTAAAGTCCAAGAAACTTCTGATGGAAACGATCCCCCAGATACAGAAAACTGAACGTTATTGAACGCACATGGAGGTGGAGCAACTGGTGTAGAACTAGACCATTTTACAGTCATACATGAAGACTGTGTTGTACAGTTAAACTTGTTGATCAATACACGAACTGTACCTGTAAATGGAGCTGTCCATGGAGCAGTTTGTGACTGTAATCCACACGCGTCATCATTGTAGGCATAAACAGTACCTGAACAGGTACCATTGTTAGCACGCACAGTAATTTGAGTGTCAAAATCAGTATCACCACAAGTAAACCATGTGTAGGTTGTACCAGCAGTAACACTACAAACGGAGTATTCACCACCATAATTACAAGTAGTGATCGTCTTAGCAGTTTGATTTGGTAAAATTGTTTGAGTTGCACCAGGAAATTGTCCTCCTGTACAATTCGTACACTGAGCAGCTACGTTTCCTTGGAAACCAACAAATGCGATAACTGCTATCGCTATCGAAGTAAAAAAGTTTTTCGCTTTCATTTTCTTAAGTTTTGCAGTTATTATTCGTTTACAGGCTTAGCTTCCTCCTTCAAGTTCTGCATTGCTGCATACTTTTCAGGGTTGTTTCTAACCCACTCTTCTTTCGCTTGAAGATATCGAGCGTTGTCCAATTCTTCATTTCCCGTTGATTCAAATCGTGGAAACGAATCATCATTGGACGAATTGAACTCTCTTATGCCGGTTGCTTCTTTGATTTTAAGTAAGTAAGCATCCTTCTCCTCCTGTGTTTTAAACTCAGGCATGCGATCTGCAGTTCCACCTTGATTAAGGTAAGCACCTGGGTTTTCTTTAATCCAAGCCTCTTTTTCTTTCTCAGTAGTAAACTGAGGGGCCTCTACGCTTGTCCCGGAGATTTGCTCATATTCCTTTGGATGGGTCTGGATCCAAGCGGCTTTTTCAGCCTCGGAACTGAACTTAGGAACCTCTTGACCGTAGAATACAGGAATGCTCAGCAAGAACACTCCTAATAGCATAGTCGTTTTTTTCATAAGTACTAATTTAGTGTGATGCGCACAAACCAAGAGTCATTCCAATTTGTGCCAAATCGCTGAACTCGCCTATTTTCAAGCTATTAACAATGGATTGTTGATAATCATTTCCTATTGAAGTTTCTCAAAATGATTTCTATTTTCCCGTTTTAGGAAAGACTTAGCAACTGAAAAACAGAAATATCATCATTTAACTATGGTGAGCTGATATCAAAGACAAACATGTGAGAAACGGCTATAAAAACGAAAGGCTGCCTTTGCAGGCAGCCTTCCTCAGACCAAATAGTTTTAACGAAAACTATGCTTTACTATTTCAGAGCTTGTCCCGTCGGACACTCTTACGTAGTAAATTCCTGACTCTAGGTCGATATCATTAAATTCAATCACGGAGGATCCTTTTTCACGTGAAATGAATCTCTGGTGTACAATTTTACCCTGAGCATCAGAGATTTGAACGCTCAAATCCCCAATTAAGTGGTTACCGCTAATGTATAATGAAAAATCATTCGAGCTTGGGTTTGGCGCGGTATAGATATTAACATCATTTAAACAATTTACAGGTAAAACTGCCAGCATGTAGGTTTGACCATCCAGATCGACCTCAGTAATCCGTATGTATTCGAATGCATCTTTTTCATCAAAGCTGAGCTGATAGTCATTTCTAATGGATGCATTACCTGCAGCCTGAACAATTTTTGCTTCCACATAATTTAAACCATCAATTGATATCTCAATTAAGAAATGGCTCGAGTTCGTTTCACTCATGGTGTGCCAGTCAAGCTTTACTCTGGAATTCTCACATTTCACATTCGCACCACCGAAACTAACATTCAATGGTGTTTGAGGATATGCAATTGCAAAGTAGCTCCAATCAGACAAACCTGTTCTTGATACGGTAAAATCAGGATCTGTACCGATAATTCCGGCATGCGAACCATCCCATTCCCATTGAACATGTGGATCAGGAGATTTTACAATTCTTGCCTGCAGATAATCAGGAACACTGTAAAATTCATTGGCTCGCACGTCAATGTCATAGATTCCACCAACAACGGGTAGTACATCACCATAAAAATAAGAATATCCGTTAGGGCTGAATTCCC
>CALCCB010000006.1 GCA_937899625.1 uncultured Bacteroidota bacterium | reverse complement strand
ATATCTATGACCTACTACTTTTCGGTATTGTACGATTACCCAGTTTGGAAAGTATGGGACTGGATGTAGATACCTACGGCACTATGATCCTGAACTGGGAAAAAACCGGATTATTGATCGGGGGAATTCTTTGGGGTGTCTTCGGAGATAAAAAAGGTCGCCTTTCTGTGTTATTCGGTTCAATACTGGTCTATTCTCTTGCCAATATCGCCTGTGGATTATTGCCCAGTGTGGAATTCATGGACAAGGCATCAGCATACGCATTGTTTCGTTTTATTGCAGGAATTGGTTTAGCCGGAGAGCTTGGCGCGGGGATTACTCTGGTTTCTGAATCCTTACCCAAAGAATTGAGAGCGATCGGAACCTCTCTTGTTGCCGGATTTGGTCTTTTTGGAGCTGTCGTGGCTAACTTCACTGTAGAACTGGCCAGCGACTGGACCATCTCTTATTTCATTGGAGGAGGACTCGGATTAATGCTCTTGTTGCTTAGAGTTGGCGTACTTGAATCCGGAATATACAAAGACATTCAACAAGACGCATCCGTCAAAAAGGGGAACTTTTTATCCTTCTTCACGAACTGGGATCGCTTTGTGAGATACATCAAATGTATTGCGATCGGAATTCCGACCTGGTTCTGTATAGGAATCCTGGCGGTGCTTGGAAATCAATTTGGACCGGCATTGGGTATTGTAGGGGATATTGAACCCGGCAAAGCCATCATGTGGGCTTATATTGGGATCTCTGTGGGGGATTTCGCAAGTGGTTTCATTAGTCATTATCTGAAATCTAGGAAGAAAGCCATCTTTTATATGATGTTATTCACGATTGTCGGCGTCGTTCTGATGCTTTCAGGTGGTGCCAAAACAGTAGGAATGTATTATTTCTATTGTGTGTGGCTTGGACTAGGAACCGGTTATTGGGCAATGTTCGTGACGATTGGAGCAGAACAATTTGGTACAAATATCAGATCAACAGCAGCGACAACTATACCGAATATGGTTCGTGGAACCTTAGTTTTGATGATCCTGATGTTTAACTATTTTAAACCGAGTACAGGAGTATTATGGTCGGCAGTGATCGTCGGTGTAATTGCTTTTGCAGTTGGCATCTATTCCACTTTGACCATACCAGAAACACATGACAGGGATCTTGATTTTATCGAGGAATGATCAATCCCGTTCCCAGATCCTTTCTCTGGTTCCTTCATGTCTGATCTGCCTCCATCCTTTTTGCCTTGCTTCCCGGATCAACCGTCTGCGAAGGATTTTGGGGTAGAACACTTTTCTCCAGATCCTCGATTTTGATTCCTTTTCAAGGACATCGATTTCGGAAAGAACATGATAGGTAGAGGAACCACATCTGAATCCAAAGAACGCATAATCATATGGTGTTTCCTGAACAAATCGTTCACAAATACTATCGTACTTTGCTCTCTGCTTTTTAGTGATTGGGATCTTTATTACCAGCGTTTTAACACTATCTACATTCTCGTCCATGATCTTGTTGAATTCACGATCTGACTGGAACGCATACTTTCCATTCGGTCTTTTTTTGTTTTGAAAAATATGGACTTTCCCCTCGTAGAAAAAACTTAAGAATGAAGTGTCATTATACCTCAAGCCAACATGCCCTCCAAGCATCCCTCCGAACCATGGCTTTTGTTTTTTACGAAATTCAGGTTTTGGTTTAGACCCATATAAAAATCGGACATGAAGAGTATCCATTTGAGCATTCACCTGAGAAAAGCTCAAAATCATTGCAAGCATCAAGAATATTTTCATGACCCTTAAGATAAAAAAAGCCGCCAAAAAGGCAGCTTTTTCTTATTAAAAAATTGTTAATTAGTGTGCACTCAAGTATTCCGCAACACCTTTGAAATCAGCTTTCATTCCTTCATCACCTTTGTGCCAGTTTGCAGGACAAACCTCACCATTCTCTTCAAAGAACTGAAGTGCATCAACCATTCTTAACGCTTCGTCAACATTTCTTCCCAAAGGGAACATGTTCACCAATTGATGCATAACAACTCCAGACTTGTCTATCAAGAATAACCCACGGTATGCGATCATCGGTCCTGTAGCTGCCAAGTTTCCTTCCATATCGTACTCGTATTCTCCAGCAAGAACTCCAAACGCTTCAGAAATTGTTTTACTTGTATCTGCGACAATCGGATAAGTTACTCCTTGAATTCCACCATGGTTTTTAGGTACTTGCAACCATCCCCAGTGAGACTCTTCAGTATCCGTAGAACAAGCTACAACTTTTACACCTCTCGCTTCAAATTCTCCTAGTTTAGCCTGAAATGCATGTAATTCAGATGGACATACAAATGTAAAATCCTTTGGATAGAAAAAGAATAATACGTGATTCTTTCCAATGAATTGATCTAATGAAAAATCATTTACGATCTCCCCTCCATTTACAACAGCTGAAGCTTTGAATGAAGGTGCTTTTTTACCTACTAATACTCCCATTTTTCTTATTTATTTCTAATTGTTTAACAAATTTATTGACCATTAGTTTAAGCGATTCTTAAATCCTTCAACTAATTTACTTGTACAAATGTACATCAATCTATCTTATAGTTTTTATTGATTATATTTATAATTCTATTTAATTTATCTATATGCTGTCACTAGTTCAAATGACCTATCTTATTGCTCTTGATGAGATCCGAAATTACCAAAGAGCAGCTGATGTATGTCATATCACCCAGCCCACTTTATCAATGCAAGTTAAAAAGGCTGAAGAATCGCTTGGACATCTCGTTTTTGACAGGTCAAGGAATCCTATGGAATTAACTCCATATGGACAGCAACTGATGCCTATTTTAAGAGATATTCTCCATGAATATGAAAGGATTGATGAACTGAACAAAATGACTTCAGGTCATTTTCAGGAACGGATCAAAATTGGGATCATTCCTACAATAGCCATTTACCTTATTCCTGAATTATACAGCACATGGGTTAAGGAGAATCCTGAGGTGAAATTCGAAATTTCTGAACTAAGAACCGTCGAACTCATTCAGGCAATCGAGTCCAAAAAGATCGATCTGGCCATTTTTGCCGGTCCTTACTCTCATGACCGTTTGTCGACAATACCATTATATAATGAAGAAATATTGGCCTATTCACACGTTGAAGGCAAGCGTATTGAACGTGAAAAGCTAAATCAGCTAAATCCATGGTTGCTTAGCAGTGGAAATTGCCTTAGAAATCAAATGATCAAGGTATGCAACCTGACCGATGATCCCGAGCAGGAATGGAATTATCAAGGAAGCAGTATTGACCTTCTTATAAAACTTGTTGATCAAAACAATGGATATACACTTGTTCCGCAATTCTTACCACTTCCTGATCATCAAAAAGAACATCTCAAGCATATTTATGACAAGGA
>CALCCB010000005.1 GCA_937899625.1 uncultured Bacteroidota bacterium | reverse complement strand
TCCAAATTGTTTTACCACTCCTCCGAGCTTTCCGCCTTTCATAGTGGCATTATCGCTATCAAAAGAACAATCAAACACTTTATCTGTAATGAAATCCTTTTTGTAGTAAACGATGTAATGATCGCTATTCCCATCAACCACAGGATCAATAAAGATGGTCGGTTCACCAGGCGTCATGATCATGGCATGTAATCCTTTCGGTGTGATATCCCACTTTACGAAAGCTGCATCATCTACCCCAGAAGCATCATAACTTTTAATTTCGGGGAACAGTTGTGCCAATTGACGATCCATCGTACTATTTTCCTTGGCTCTGTATGTTCTAAATTCACCTGTAGGAGTCGGCAATTGAATCTGAGCAACAAATCCAGAATTCTCAACTTCACGATGCATAACACCTATCATTTGTTCGCGGATGGTATTTACATCGATCTGAAAATATTTAGCACTGGTGGCCTGGATTTGAGCAGAAACTATAAAGGGAATGGCATTTTTTGATACCTCTGTCCAATTATAATTAATCTTTTTTTCGTCCTGAGAAAAAGAGAAATTACAGAACAAGATCAGAAAAAATAAAAGCCCAAGATTTCGGGTATTCATTGTTAGTCTCATGTTTTAAGTTTTAGCGATCACAAGATAATGAATAATCAATGGATTTACAAAACGGATTTAGTAAATGAAAAATGGCGACCAAAAGGCCGCCATTTCGAAATAAGGAGAGTGATATTTTAGTGGTTAATAATAAGTCTCTCTCTTAAAACTTTTTGTTCAGTGATCAAATCAATTGCATATGAACCTGTTGCTAAATCTGATAGGTTCAAAGCAGCTGTTTCTTGAATTGAATATAATTCATACTGTTTTACCAATCTTCCTGCTGCGTCATAAACATTAACTGCTTTCAGCTCAATGCCTTTAACTGCTATTGTCACTTCACCATTGGATGGATTAGGATAAATAGTATATGATATCTCTTCCTCATCAATTCCAGCACATCCAACAATGATCGTTTGTTGAGCGAATCTTGAACACGTGTTACCGTCAGTATAAGTGTAAGTGATCAAGAATGTACCATATCCAGAAACAGAAGGATCAAAAATGTTGTTTGAAATCCCAGTACCAAAGTAATCACCTCCAGCTGGAAAACCACCTGATAATTGGAATGGCTCAGTATTGATACAGATATCAGCTATTGGATCTAAAGACACATTTGGAATTGCTAAAGGTGTAGCTGTACCCATTCCAGTTGCACTAGTACATCCACCCACTGTTTGTGAAACATAGAAGTCCCCTCCTGTTGTTACAGTTATTGAAGACGCCGTTTCACCTGTCGACCACTGAAGACCTATTCCACTAGTGGTCAATATAGAGTATCCACATAGGTCCTGAACACTAACTGCTGGTGCAGATGGCACTGACCCTGAATTTATTGTAGCGCTTAACACATTTGATTGACATCCGTTGTCAAATTCGATGGAATATGTCCCCGCACCCAATCCTGTTATTGTGTATGGCATACTTCCAGTTGCTATTCCTGAAACGCCTCCAGACCAAGTTATAGTACCTGAACCATTACCCTGAACGGTAATTGTACCATCAGAACCACCACATGTTGAAGGATTATTTACTGTACCTAATGTAATTGTCGTAACAGACTGAGGCGCAGCAGTTGCAGAAGCATCTGCAGAAGTACATCCATTTGACGTTTGATTAACCGTATAGGTTCCTGTAGAAGTAACTGTTATTGAAGAAGTCGTCTCACCAGTAGACCACACAAGATTAGAACCAGTAGCAGTTAAAACAGAAGATCCACAGTTATTCTGGACAGTTGCAACAGGAGCAGAAGGAATTGTATTTGGCGCAGCCACTACCGATGATGGGGATGATGTACATCCATTAACAGTTTGAGTTACTGCATAAGTTCCCGCCGAAGTTACATTGATCGAAGGAGTTGTTTCACCTGTGGACCATAACAAGTTTGAACCTGTCGCAGTAAGAGTCGAAGCGTTACATCCATTAACTACTGACGAAGCAGGAGCTGAAGGAACATTAAGTGGAACAGCAGTTACAGTTGAGGATGCAGATGTACATCCTGAAACTGTCTGAGTAACAGTATATGATCCTCCTGAAGTAACAGTGATTGATGGTGTTGTCTCTCCTGTGGACCATAAAAGATTCGAACCAGTCGCGGTAAGTACAGATGAACCACAGCTATTTACAGAGCTTACTGTAGGAGCTGATGGCGCAGAGGGATCGACCAATGAAATACTCAATGAATTAGAAGAACAACCATTGTTGAATACAATTGAATATGCTCCTGCATCCAAACCTGAAATCGTATATGGAAGCGTTACAGATGAAGATCCACTCATCGCTCCTGACCAAGAAAGTGTACCTGTTCCAGAACCTGATACGGAAATCGTACCATTATTTACCGCACAAGAACTAGGATTTGATGACCCACTTGATGCAATAGAAGGTACTGCGTTAGGTGCGGCAGTAGCTGATGCTGCAGTACTTGTACATCCAGATACGGATTGAGTTACCGAATAAGTACCAGCTGAAGAAACTGTTATCGATGGAGTAGTTGCTCCAGTTGACCAGCTCAAGTTACTTCCCGCTGCACTGATGGTAGATGTTCCACATCCATTGGTTACTGTTGTAACAGGTGCAGATGGCACAGTTGTAGGTGCTGCAGTAACTGAAGATGCTGTACTTGTACACCCAGAAACCGTTTGAGTAACTGTATAAGTCCCTGCTGAAGACACCGTGATTGACGGAGTTGTTGCTCCAGTCGACCAGCTTAAATTACTTCCTGTAGCACTGATCGTTGAAGTACCACAACCGTTTGTTACAGAAGTTGTTGGAGCCGATGGAATAGCCACAGGTGCAGCAGTTGCAGAAGAGGCATTACTTGTACATCCTGAAACAGTTTGAGTTACCGTATAATTACCTGCAGAACTAACCGTGATCGTTGGTGTCGTAGCACCTGTCGACCAGCTTAAGTTACTTCCGGTAGCGGAGATCGTTGATGTCCCACATCCATTCGTTACAGTGGTTGTTGAAGCAGATGGAATAGCTATTGGAGCCGCAACACCGGTCCCAGCAGAACTAGTACATCCGTTGGATGTTTGAGTAACCATATATGTTCCGGCAGAAGACACTGTAATTGATGCTGTTGATGCTCCTGTTGACCAAGACAAGTTAGAACCAGAAGTAGTCAATGTAGATGTTCCACACCCATTTGTTACAGAGACAACAGGTGTTGAAGGCGTCGCATTTACCGTGATCATGTTATTGTATGTCTGACTATCTGTTCCTGCTCCATTTGTAACCGTTAATGATACATTGTACGTTCCTGCTGTGTTGTAAGCTATTGATGGATTAGCCGAAGTTGAAGTCGAAGGCGTACCACCAGGGAAAGACCAAGAATATGTTACTGGCGAACCAGTTGACGCATCAGTAAAGTTCACATTTGATCCCGAACAAATAGTGGATTGTGATGCCGTGTAGTTCGCAACTGGTGGAACTGCAGCTGCAACTCCTGTTAAGTTGATATTATCCAGGTATGTGTTATTTCCATAACCGGAAATATTTCTAAAACCAATGTAAACCTTATTATTACCTATATACGGAGAAAGATCGATCGATTCATTTCTCCATTGTGCTGTTGTGGGAGTAAAGGCTGTAGTTTGATCCGCCGCAGTTGCAAGCGTGCTACCTGATTTTGAATAAACTTGAGTTTCCGGAAGACCACATCCCCAAACCACGACATCTAGTCTATCTATGTATGAAGCGTTATAGCGAGCATGCGCTACATCAAACGTTAATGAAACAGTAGAATATCCTGTAAGGTCGACTGGGAACATTACAAGGTCATCGGTGTCCCCTGTAATATTTGTTGTAAAATTATCCATTTTAGCTGCATTACCTGCAGATGGAGCAATCCCTGCATTCGTTACACGCACCCAGGTTAAGGCATTACCGCCATTGTTAATTGTCCAGTTTGTTGGTTCAAACGTTGTTGATGTGAACCCTTCTGAAACTGGAATAGCTGATCCTGCAGCCAGATTAACCGTAAATGACGAAGATGAAGCATCATTCCCTGAACTTGCATCAGTCAAACCATTTGGTAAAAGAGTAAATGAATTAAATGTATGTAAACCGACTGTGGTTGTCACTGAAGGAAGGGTTACATTTATTGTAGCAAAGGAGGCTAAACTTCCTGTCCAATTAAATGTGCTATTTGCACCACCGTCAACATTGTATTTTATTTGACAAGATGTAAGAAGGTTACCACCAAAATTCTTTAAAGTAACAACAGGGGTAAAAGAGGTTTCACAATTCTCACCATTTGGGTTTACAATTGCACTGATCCCAGAATCATTTGATGAGGGAACTGTGCAGGCAGTAGAAGATGATAATGTTGCCCTTCTCGGAGAGACGTCTAGAACCGTTCGTATTCTGGTTTTCTGTTGCGCAGTAAATATATTCATGCAACCGTCATCAGTATAATCCATATAATTTTCGATCATATCATTTCCAGGGTATGTGCCCCCAGTGCATGAATTGGTTCCAGTAGGACAACCGTAATTAGCCGCAGAAGCTGCCGGAGTATCTGTACAAAAATCATCTACAGAGCAACCACCATCTCCCCAAATATGCCTCAAACCGAGCCAATGCCCTAATTCGTGAGTGAGTGTTCTACCTTTTCCATATACACCTCCCGCAGGATTTGGAATAGCAATAGAACCAAGAGAAGTATTTAGGATAACAACTCCATCGGTATTCGCACTTCCACCGTTTACACCCAAACCAGAAAGACCTGAATTACTTGGAAACTGTGCATATCCTAATAAACCACCCGAAAGATTTGCAACCCAAATGTTAACGTAATTATTCGGATCCCAAATGGTTCCCGGCTTAACTGTGTTATCCATTGTAGTTTGGGTAAACGGCCCTGCCCCATAAGTCGTTACTCTATTGATTCCAGGTTCAGTTAGCGTTGATCCAGAAGGACTAATCATGGCAAGGCAAAACTCAACCTCAACATCAGCTGCCACGCTGTTTGAACTACCTGCTAGGTTTCTAAAATCAAGGTTCAATTGGTCAACCTGGCGTTGTATCCATATGGCATTAACATTGGTTGCACCTGATCCACTTGTAATTATATGAAAAACTATTGGAAGCGTTAGCAATATCTTTGGTGAACCACCGGATCCTTTTCCATTGAACTTTTCTGCTTTATATTCATTAATTTGGTTTTGAAGCCACATTTCTTCTTCAAAAAGACTGGGAAGTGTAGGATCTAAACTTCTACGGATTGAATCTGCTTCCATCGTATGACAGCGTACAAAACCATTTGGACCAACAGTTGATCTGTGAATAATTTGATTATTCTCCAGTCCTGAACCTTTAACAGGCCCTTGACCAAAAAGAAAAGTTGTGGAAACAGAAATGAACAATGAGCCCATTACTGAGCGCAATTTGAGAGAAAATTTCATAGTTTTAACAGTTTAGCCATTCAAATGTATGCTAAGCCGTTAAATTATACAACACTATTTCTCGATGAATTATTAACAATATTCATTGAATACAGTTAAATATTCGTTCAAAACAAGGGAATATTCAATTTATCAATTAAATAATGAATCTACAAATTCATTTTTATCAAAAAGTTGGAGATCATTCATACCCTCTCCGACACCTATATATTTAACTGGGATTTTCATTTGATCAGAAATACCGATCACAACTCCACCTTTGGCCGTGCCATCAAGCTTTGTTATTGCCAAAGCATTAATATCTGTTGTTGCAGAAAATTGTTTTGCCTGCTCGAAAGCGTTTTGACCTGTTGATCCATCCAAAACTAAAAGTACCTCATGAGGAGCATCTGGTATTACTTTCTCCATAACCCTTTTGATCTTTGACAATTCACTCATCAAATTCACCTTGTTATGAAGTCTTCCGGCTGTATCGATGATCACAATATCCGCGTTCTGTGCTTTTGCCGATTGCAAGGCATCAAAGGCTACTGAAGCCGGGTCCGCCCCCATTCCTTGTTGAACAATAGGCACTCCAACTCGTTCCGACCAGATGATCAATTGATCTACGGCTGCCGCTCTAAATGTATCAGCTGCCCCTAAAACAACCTTCTTACCGCTTGATTTGAATTGATGCGCAAGCTTCCCAATCGTCGTTGTCTTCCCTACTCCGTTCACACCAACCACCATGATCACATATGGGTTGCCATATTGTTTTTCATACTCAAAACCACTAATGTTGTCCGCATTATTCTCTTCCAGTAATCCTGCTATTTCTTCTTTAAGGATCTGATTCAGTTCGTTGGCATTAAGTACTTTATCCCGAGCCACTCTTTGCTGAATTCTCTCGACTATCTTCAAGGTTGTTTCCACGCCAACATCTGACGTGATCAACACCTCCTCCAGCTCATCAAGAACATCATCATCGACAGTTGAACGACCGACAATGGTCCTCGCAACTTTCGACAAGAAACTTTCCTTTGTCTTTTCAAGACCTTTATTTAACGTCTCTTTTTTTTCTTTTGAGAAAAATCCAAAAATACCCATAGTCTAAAATAACAAAAGCTCCCTTATAACAAGGAAGCTTCAATAATTATAAAAAAGATCTGAGATTAGTTCTTAGCGAACCAGTCCTTCACCTTATCGTTGTGAACGATCTCTTCCTTGAATGTGTAAGAACCAGTCTTTTCTGACTTGCTCATCTTAATCACTTTCGTATGTTCTTTTCCTCCACCTTTCTGTAGGGATGCTACTACTTTCTTTGCCATGACTTACAATTATTTGATCTCCTTATGAACTGTGTAACGCTTCAATATCGGATTAAATTTCTTGATCTCCATTCTATCCGGAGTATTTTTTCTATTCTTCGTTGTAATGTAACGAGATGTCCCCGGCATACCTGACTCCTTATGCTCAGTACATTCAAGGATTACCTGAATTCTATTACCTTTTCCCTTCTTAGCCATTTTACTTTCTTTTTAAATCTACCGTTTCACAACGGGTAGAATGAGGATTTTACTTTAAAAAACCTTTCGCACGTGCTTCCTTAACACATGCAGAAATTCCTTTCTTATTGATAGTTCTCAATGCTGAAGTTGAAATCTTCAAAGTGATGAATACATCCTCTTCTGGAAGATAGAACTTCTTAGAGATTAAGTTCGGGTAGAACTTGCGCTTTGTTTTACGGTTTGAGTGCGAAACATTGTTTCCAACCATTACCGACTTACCCGTGATCTGACAAACTCGTGACATGTTATTCGTTTTATCCTTATTCTAAATGGGGTGCAAAGGAAGCAATATTTTCCAAATTCAACAAGTAATTTTATTTTTTTTCTTCATTGAATCCTAAAATTTCTCTTCGCACCAAGTTTAAAGCGCCTAGAACAGACATTTTTATATTCCTTTCCCTATTATCTCCAAAGTTAAATTTCTTAGAAAAAATTCTTTCTGGCCCAGCAACAGCAATCCATACAGTGCCTACAGGTTTTTCCTCAGAACCTCCTAAAGGACCAGCAATTCCTGAAACAGCAACACACCAGTCAACGTTAAGATTTGACCTTCCATTTCCTGCCATTTGACTCACTACTTCCTGACTTACAGCCCCGTGCTTTTCAATATCAATCGGATTTACGCCAACCAATGATTCTTTTTTTGCATTGGAATACGTGATATACGACCCCATGAAATAATCTGAAGCTCCAGATATTGAAGTTAGTTCTGCTGAAACTGCACCACCAGTGCAACTCTCTACGGTTCCAATAGTATTGCCATTTCGACAGAGTAAAGCTCCCAAGCTTGACGACAATGTATCGTTACCATATCCAAAATGGAATTCCGGAATTTTATTCTCCAAAATTTCAAATAACTGATCAATCTCTTCAGCTCGTTCTAATCCCTCGAAACTAGTCAGTCTCAATTTTACGACTCCCGGAGAAGGTAAATAAGCTAACCCGAACCCTTTTTTTCGAACCAGAGCTTCCCACTCAGAGATCATATCTGCCAAAAAAGATTCCCCGATCCCAGCAGTCAAAAATGTTTTATGATAAATCGACTTCAACTCAAATTCTTTCTCTACCAACGGTAGTAATTCATTTGAGAAAATACTTTTCATCTCATAGGGTACTCCTGGCATGCTTACTACCCACTTTCCATTGCGGATAAACAACATTCCTGCGGCAGTACCCTGATCATTGGGCAAAATCGTACAACTTTTCGGCAATGCCGCCTGCAGTCGATTGACTTCGAGCATTGGCCTATTTCTCTTCGAGAAAAATTCCTCAATTCGATGAAGTGTCGGTTCATGTATTTCCAGCTCTGTTTCGAAATAGTCGCACAATACATGTTTCGTAATATCATCTTTGGTCGGCCCTAAACCTCCGGTAATGATCACTAGCTCAGAAACAGACAAGCTATCATCGATCGCCTGAATGATATCATTACGATCATCTGAAATAGTAAGTGTTTTAATTATTCTGACTCCACGAGAAGACAATTCTGACCCCAACCAAGAAGCATTCGTATTGATCGTCTGACCAATAAGAAGCTCATCACCAATAGAAATCAAACTACATTTCACGACTTACGGAATTTTGCGACTGATTCAATATGCCCTGTATTCGGAAACTGATCAACCAATGACAATTTATCCAATACGTATCCATGATCAATCAAAATCGAAGTATCCCTTGCCTGAGTCGATGGATTGCATGAAATGTAAACAATGTTCTTCGCGTTAAGTTCGATCGTTTTCAATAATGTCTTTGGTGCTATACCGGCCCGTGGCGGATCAAGAATGATTGTATCGATCTTACCGGAATACTCTGGATGTTCTTTCAGGAATTTACCGACATCTGCAGCGAAAAAATCAATACCATGAATATTATTTCTTTCTGCATTTCGTTTCGCATCTTCGATCGCCTCCGGAACGATGTCCACACCAACGATATTTACACCATTACTTCTGGTTGATAAGATCTGACCGATAGTTCCTGTACCACAAAAAAGATCCATTACCACACCACTATGTGGAATTCCTTCTTCGAAAACATAATCCAGGGCTTTCGAATACAATCGTTCAGCACTTTTCGGGTTGGTCTGAAAAAAACTCTCCATCGAGATCTCAAACCTCAACCCAAGTAACTCTTCGATCACAAAAGGCTCTCCATATAACAGTTCGGTCTTTCCATTTTCGATTTTCGCTCGATCAGCCACATTATCATTAATCGTGTGCTGGATACCTGCAATACGCTCTCCAAAAAGAGAAACTATATAATTGGTAAAGGCTTTTTTATCAAACTTTTTTAGATTCTCAGACGACGTCACCAAATGAACCAATAGCTTATTTTGGTGAAAAGATTTTCTCACCACAATATGCCTGAAAAAACCCTCCTTTCTCGGTGGATGCCATGCCTGTAGACTCGTTGATTTTAAAAAATCTCTTATTTTGATCAGCTTTGATTCCCAATCTTCATCAAACAGCCCACTCGGTTTATTCAGATTTTCAACCTTCCACCATGTCCCGCGTCTTTTAAATCCAACGGCAAACGCATCATCAATTTCTTCTCCTGTATGAACGTCATGTTCGATACAAGAAAAGCTATATTCCATTTTATTCCTGTAGTTGAATTGGTCAGGTGAAGAGATGAACTCATCGAATTTATCATTGAGATCACGTATCCCCGAGATTCTTCCTAAAACCTCCAACGTAGACTCCTTTTTCGCCTTTTCCTGTTCGTGTATCGGGACGAAGATGTAAGGAGCACCTGAGATTTCCTGATATTCAGATAATTTTTCAATCGGTGACCTTTTTAAGATGTCAACCAATTTTGCTTCAGCAAATCTTTTGCGCTTTTTGTCGATTCGTGCTCTCACGAACTGACCTGGAAATGTGTTATCTACAAATACGATGTATTGCTCATCTCCATCGATCATTCTTGCTATACCTCTTCCTCCGAAAGCATAACCGGTTATTTCAAGATCAATGATCTGATTCCTATGAACTGACATGAAAATAAATTATATCATTCCTCTGATCACCCCTTTGTCGGACGACTCAACGAATTCGAGTATAAGATTTCTGATGTTTGAGGCAGGTAAATGTTCTCTGATTGCCTGAACCCCCTTTGAGATATTGTTATTCTGAACATAAAGCAATCTATAGACGTCTTCGATCTCTCTGACCTCATCGTCAGAATAACCTCGTCTTCTTAAACCGACTGAATTAACCCCCGCGAAAGTAAGTGGCTCTCTGGCCGCCTTAATAAAAGGTGGTATATCCTTTCGAATAAGGCTTGCACCTCCAACAAAGGTGTGTGCTCCGATGTGCGCAAATTGTTGTGCTGCTACCTTTCCTTCAAGAATTGCAAAATCATCAATGATCACATGACCGGACAAACCAACGTAGCTTGCAAGGATCACATTATTTCCTATCTGACAATCGTGAGCAACATGAACATAAGTCATCAACAGGCAATTATCACCGATAGACGTCTTCAATTTATCTTTTGTTCCTCTGTGTATGGTAACACATTCACGGATCTTTGTATTGTTTCCGATCTCAACCGTTGTATACTCTCCCTCGAACTTCAGATCCTGGGGAATGACTCCGATAACAGCTCCAGGAAAAACCTCGCAATTACTTCCAATCCTTGTACCGGGATAGATGGTTACGTTCGGATGTATTTTTGTATTGGCACCAATCACTACGTCCTCATAAATAGTCGAAAATGCTTCAACTATTACTCCTTCTTCCAGTTTAGCATCCGAAGACACCTGAGCCAAATTACTGATCATCCTATACTTTATCTTTAACTATCTGCGCCAACATCTCAGCCTCCATAACTGGCTTACCATTTACATAAGCAACACCACCCATCTCAACTAATCCACGACGTACTGGTGAAAGTAAGAATAATTCAAAAACAACCGTATCTCCCGGAATTACTTTTTGCTTGAATTTCACTTTATCAATCTTCATGAAATAAGTAGAATACAGATGTGGATCCTCAATATTGCACAGTGCAAAGATACCACCTACCTGTGCCATTGCTTCGATCTGTAACACCCCTGGGAAGACAGGATTTCCTGGGAAATGTCCTGTAAACTGAGGTTCATTCATGGTAATGTTCTTTACACCGATCACAGACGTTTCTGTTATCTCAAGGATCTTATCTACCAACAAGAAAGGATATCGATGAGGCAGCATTCGTTCAATGTCGTTGATATTATAAGCAGGTTCTTTATCAAGGTCGAAATGTTTCCCTTGTTTTTCCTGCTTTTTGATCTGTTCTTTCAACACTTTCGCAAAGCGAACGTTTCCTGAATGTCCTGGACGAGCACCAAGAATATGAGCCTTGATCGGACGGCCAACTAATGCTAAATCTCCTACAATATCAAGTAATTTGTGTCTTGCTGGCTCGTTCTCAAACTTCAGTTTTGTACTATTCAAAACACCAATTCCATCGATTGAAATTTTAAGATCTTCTTTCCCCAATAGTTTTGCCAGTCTGTCCAGCTCTTCTTGACTCACATCATCTCTTTCAACAAGAACAATTGCATTGTCTAAATCGCCTCCTTTGATAAGATTGTTCTTCGCCAGGAATTCCAGCTCGCGAAGAAAAACAAACGTCCTACATGAAGCAATTTCTGTTTTGAATTCATCAATGTTATACATTGTAGCATGCTGAGTCCCCAATACAGGTGACTTATAGTCAACCATAACCGTGATACGGTAATTTTTATCCGGAACAGCCAAGAATTCAATTCCCTTCTCTAAATCTTCCCAGGGAATATTCTCGTTTAATTCAAAGTAGTTACGATCGGCTTCCTGTTCCTGAAATTCTGCATTTTCAATCGATTCAACAAAAGGCAAGGCACTTCCGTCCATGATCGGTACTTCAGGACCATCAAGTTTAATCAATGCATTGTCAACCTGCAAACCATACAAAGCCCCCAAAATGTGCTCGGTGGTGTAAACTCTTGCACCATTCTGCTCAAGTGTAGTACCTCTATCCGTTGCAACCACCAAATCAGCATCTGCCTTGATTATTGGCTGCCCCTCAATATCCGTCCTCTGAAATTTATAACCATGATTTTCAGGAGCAGGATGGATCTCCACTGTTACTTTCTCTCCTGTATGAAGTCCCACACCTTGCAGTACAGCCACACTTTTCAGTGTCCTTTGTTTATCAGCCATTGATTATTCTTTGGTAAGTTCTTTTATTTTTTGCTCAAGCTCCTGGATCTTATTTAGAATGAAAGGCAATTTCCTGAAACCAAAATAAGACTTTTTGAAGTCATCGATAGGAATCCCTGGTGACCCCATTAACGTATCTGCTTTTTTCACTGAAGAAGGAATTCCAGACTGAGCTACGATCTTGGTTCCATCTGCTATATGAAGGTGTCCGCTAATTCCTGCTTGACCTCCGACCATAACATTCTCCCCTATCTTAGCAGAACCAGCAACACCAACCTGTGCCGCCATCGCAGTATTCCTGCCCAATTCTACATTATGAGCGATCTGACATAGATTATCCACCTTGACTCCTCTTCGAAGAATGGTAGACCCCATTGTTGCTCTATCTATAGTTGTATTCGATCCAATCTCAACATTATCTTCCACAATAACATTCCCGATTTGAGGAACCTTTTTAAACTCCCCATTTTCGTCTGGCGCAAAACCGAAACCATCGGCTCCAATCACAACACCTGAATGCACAATGCAATTGGAACCTATCTTACAATCGTGATAAATTGTCACTCCTGGATGGATCACAGAGCCGTCTCCGATCGTCACATTTTCACCAATATATGCATTCGGATAGATGGTGACGTTATTACCAATCTTAGCTTTTGCTCCCAAATAGGCGAATGCCCCTAAATAAAGACCTTCACCATATTGCGCAGTTTCATGAATGTATGATGGCTGTTCTATTGCAGGTTGTTTTTTGGTCATCTGACCATATAGTTCCAGCAATTTTGCAAAACATGAATATGCATCTTCAACCAGAACCAACGTTAAAGTAGACGGAAGTTCTTTTGCTGGCACAAAACTATTATTCACAATACAGATACTAGAACCTGTAGAGTAGATATGTTCTTCGTATTTAGGGTTTGCCAGGAATGAAAGCGCACCTTCTACTCCCTCTTCGATCTTTGCCAAAACCCTAACTTTTACGGCAGGATCACCCTGGATCGTGCCATTTAGAAGTCCCGCAATTTGTTCAGCTGAAAATTCCATCGTTCAAAATTAACAATTCAACATCCTTAATCTCACTATATAACCTTCAATTTTCAACAAAACGATGGTTATTTCATTCGCAGTCTGTCGAATACGGCAGCTCAAAAGAAGAAATATTGATTTTTGTCTTGTACCAAACTGCCTTCGCGCCTATCCGAACCCCTTTCTTATCTTTGAAAGAAAGATAATGTTCAGGTTTTGGGGACAAGTCCAGTCTACTCTTCTCAAAATCGATCTTTCCGGTTTTCTTAATTGCTTGAAGCATTGACTTCGGATCAATAAAACCGATCTCCATTTGCTGACAGCTCAACAACCTGCTAGAATCAACGTACACAATTGTTTCATCGTTGGGGAAATGAATGATCTTACCGAAACCGGATCTTGAATTTTGGATCTTCCCAATTGATCTATCTGCTAAAAATACCTCAGCAATAAAGCTCTCCTCAGGTAATGTGAAATAAAATTTTGTTTCCTTCCCATTGATCTCTTTTTCGAGCTCATACACTTTGGGATTGGTGGATTTTCTAGACGCTCCGAAGTTAACATCTCCATCGTTCAGAACACTGATCAATTCCTTCTTGTTGATCCCCAATTTGTTCATCGCAACAAACTGTGAATCTGATACGACGATCAACCGCTCAAGAAAGCTGTTTTTCACTCGATTAGAAGGTAACCAAGAACAACCTCTGTTCTGAAAAAAGAACAGAACGAATACAAGACCGATCCCAAATCCAATCCCGTAATATTTAAGTCTGCGTAAAAATGAATCCATAAGTGGTCGCAAAGATACAATATGCATCAAAAAAATAAGCCATCCTTCTTGGATGGCTTATTCAATCAATTCATGTATTCATCAAAGCATTGCATCAAGCTTCGATGTAAACAGGTTTTTAGGCGCTGCTCCTACCTGCTTATCAATGATCTCACCATTTTTAATAAATAGGATCGTAGGGATATTTCTAATTCCAAATTGAGAAGCTACTCCTGGGTTAAAATCAACATTAACCTTTCCGATAACTGCTT
>CALCCB010000004.1 GCA_937899625.1 uncultured Bacteroidota bacterium | reverse complement strand
GAAAAACGGAAAAACTAAGATCAACGGTCACGGCCACCTGCTTCCTGAACCTTCGGAAATTCCAAAATTCATGAAGGATAAAAAGTTGTTCTGGATTGATGATGACAAAAAATTCATGCGACAGGGTGACTGGGCCAGACCTGTAACAGATCCAAGCTTTTTCTTCAATGAGAAGCTTGAATGGATGGAGAAGTACGGGATTGACCATGGTGTTATGTTGAATCTATCTCAGGTGTATTGTAATGGCTGGGAACGACAAGATGCAAATGATGCCATCCGATGGCAAAATGATTTCAATGCAAGTGTTCAGGAAAGACGGCCAGATAAATTTACAACTGGTTTTGTTGTCCAGCCGCTGTATATCGAAGATGCATTATTGGAAATTGAAAGATGCGTCGAGAAACTAAAGATGCCTTTGTTGTGTTTGCCAACTCATTTTTTAAATAAAGATGGAGAATGGTTGTCGGTCGTAGATGATTTGGTCGAACCAATTTTTGAATTGGCAAATAAGTATCAACTTGCCATTGAGATCCATCCGTATGATGGTGAAAAGATGGTAAAGTTAAAAGATGCGTATTGGAGATTTCACTTGGTTTGGATGATGGCACAGACAGCTGACACATTACATTTCTATTCCTTGAAAGATTATGTAAATAAATTTCCCGGCATACGCACTTGTTTTGCGCATGGCTGTATGCTAGGTCAAGCGAATTACGGTAGACGTCTGCAAGGCTATGATGGTCGTCCTGATCTATTCGAAGGAGCACATGATCCGCGTGCTGCACTCGGACACCCTAACTTATTTTTTGATACGCTGGTTCATGATTCATATACACTTCAACTATTGAAAACTAGGGTAGGAGCAGATCAGATTGTGGCTGGATTGGATGATCCATATCCATTAGGAGAAATGGAAGGAGTGGCTCGTTCTTATCCGGGAAGAGTTATCGATTTTGCTGTTGAAGCAGATATTCTTACTCAAGCTGAATCTGATCGTATCTGGAATGAAAATGTAAGAAGATGGATTGGTAAAGAAATGCCCATTTGATCGGGGGTTATTAGGATACAATTTTTGTGCTTAGGTGCTTTTTAGTTACATCAGAGTATAATATCTTTTTGTATGTAAGTTCTGAAATTGGTAAAATCTAAAAACAATGAATTCCATTTTTCATGTTCTGAAGGTAATTCCTTCAATGAGAATACAAAATGATTTTTATTAGGTTAAACAACATCCTCAGGCTGATAGCTTATTGCTATCTTTGGCTACAAATTCCGATAATATGGCACAAAAACCGTCAATTCCAAAGGGTACTCGTGACTTTCTTCCAATGGAAGTATCAAGAAGGAATTATATTTTCACAACGATCAAGAAAGCTTATGAAAAATATGGGTTTTCTCCAATTGAAACCCCTTCATTTGAATTATCGACTACTTTGTTAGGGAAATATGGTGAAGAAGGTGATCGATTGATCTTCAGAATTTTGAATTCGGGGGAAAAAATGAAAAAGGCTGATCTTGATGCACTAAATCAAGATAACCTGCCACGTTTTGCAAATAGTCTTTCTGAAAAGGCATTACGTTACGATCTTACTGTGCCATTTGCTCGTTTTGTCGTTCAGCATCAAAATGAAATCGCTTTCCCATTTAAGAGATATCAGATCCAACCGGTTTGGAGAGCAGATAGGCCTCAGCACGGGAGGTATCAGGAGTTTTTCCAGTGTGATGCTGACGTTGTTGGAAGTGATTCGCTTGTTTACGAGGTAGATTTTGTTCAATTACTGGATGAAGTGCTTAATGACCTAAAAATTCCTGGATTTACGATCAAGATGAATAATCGTAAGATCCTTACCGGAATTGCAGAAGTAAGCGGTGAGGCTGATCGTTTGATCGATATTACAGTTGCAATTGATAAGCTGGACAAGATCGGTGAGGAAGGCGTGATCAACGAATTACGCGAAAAAGGCGTCTCTGACAATGCTATTCAAAAAATATCTCCGCTCTTTAGTTTTTCTGGGACCAATAATGAAAAACTCGAAATGATGAGAACATTCCTTGCAGCAAGCGAAGGAGGATTGCAAGGGCTGGATGAGCTGCAATTTGTTCTTGAATCAACAACTGAATTAGGACTTGAGAAAGCAGATCTCGAATTTGACATTACGCTAGCACGTGGACTAAACTATTACACAGGTGCCATCTTTGAAGTCAAAGCGCATGGAGTAAAGATGGGGTCTATTGTTGGAGGTGGGCGATATGATGATCTTACCGGACTATTTGGTATGAAAGGGATGTCAGGTGTTGGAATCTCTTTTGGAGCTGACAGGATTTATGATATTCTGACTGAGCTTGACTTGTTTCCGGCAGTAATAGATAAAGGACTGACATTGATGTTCGTGAATTTCGGAGAGAATGAGCAAAAGGCTTGTATGAAAATGGTTCGCGAGATCCGAAAGGAAGGAATCGATTGCGAATTATATCCATCGTCAGCAAAAATGCAAAAACAAATGAAGTATGCGAATGACAGAAATGTTCAGTACGTTGCTTTGGTCGGTGAAGAAGAGTTAAACAGAAATGTTTTGAAATTAAAGAATATGGAGTCAGGTGAGCAGGAGGAATTGACGCTAAAAGAACTGATCCAGAAAATTAGAAGATGAAACAATACACTATAAATAATGAATGGGTCAGTCTTAAGGAAATCGATGTCATTCTTGAGTCTCATGCCCAGATTTTTCTTGGAGAAACAGCAAAAAAAGCGATTGTAGACTGTAGAAATTATCTGGATGAAAAACTGGCGAGACACGACAAGTTAGTTTATGGAATTAATACGGGATTCGGTTCGTTATGTAATACTGCTATCGAAAAAGAAGATCTTGAGCAATTACAAAGGAATTTAGTTCTTTCTCATGCGTGTGGTACAGGCGACGAAGTTCCACAGGACATTGTCAAGAGAATGTTACTGCTCAAAGTTCTTGGTCTGTCTCATGGACATTCAGGAGTTCAGTTGGTAACAGTTGAAAGGTTGATCTACTTCTTCAATCACAATATTCTTCCGGTTGTATATCAACAGGGTAGTCTCGGTGCTTCTGGTGATCTTGCACCATTAGCGCATTTATCTCTACCCTTGATCGGTGAAGGAGAAGTTTATTTCCAAGGTAAAAAACATGCATCTGCGGAAGTGCTGAAAGGACTACATCTTGAGCCGATCACACTTCAGTCAAAAGAAGGATTGGCCCTTCTGAATGGAACTCAATTCATGAGTGCTTATGCTTCCTATTCAGTTTCAAGTGCACTTAAGCTATGGAAAAACTGGAATAAGGTTGCCGGACTATCATTAGAAGCGTATGATGGCAGATTGAATCCTTTTCAATCAAATGTCAATGAAATCAGAAATCAGCAGGGACAGATCGAAGTAGCTTCCATATTCAGGGATATTCTGGAAGGCAGTGAAGTGATCGGTCGAGAAAAAGCACATGTGCAGGATCCTTATTCTTTCCGTTGTATTCCTCAGGTGCATGGAGCATCGAAGGATACAATAGATTATGCATATCAGATCGTTGAGAGAGAGGTGAATGCTGTAACCGATAACCCAACCATCTTCCCGGAAGACGATGATGTTGTTTCTGCAGGTAATTTCCATGGACAACCTTTGGCGATCACAATGGATTTTTTAGCAATTGCCCTTGCAGAGCTTGGGAGTATATCTGAGAGAAGAGTTTATAAGTTGATCTCCGGTACAAGAGGACTTCCAGCGTTTTTGGTGGCAAATCCAGGTTTGAATTCCGGATTTATGATCCCGCAGTACACTTGTGCGTCGATCGTGAGTCAAAATAAACAGTTGTGTATGCCAGCATCAGTGGATACTATCGATTCATCGAACGGACAGGAGGATCATGTTAGTATGGGTGCCAATGCAGCAACAAAGTTGTTCAGAGTGGTAGAAAACTGCTTTAGGATTCAGGGGATTGAATTGTTAAATGCTGTTCAGGCCTTCGAATTTAGACGACCTGCACGTACTTCAGAAATTCTTGAAGACCTTTTGGAATCTTTCAGGCAGGAGGTAAGTTTTGTTGAGGAAGATCAATATTTACATCCGCTCATCGAAAAAAGTGTATGTTTTGTTAGAAAAATGAATTGATATGATGGAAATGAATGATCAAAATATATTGGAAAGCCCCGAACGTCCTAGTTTTCTTAAGGTTCTCTGCATCTTGACTTGGATTTATACAGGACTTTCGTTCATTGTCACGCTTGGAGCATTTTTTCAAGGCCCATTGAATGAGGAGGAAATGACCTATCAAAAAGTCGAATTGGCAAAGTCAACTTCTGAAATGAGGGACATGGGAATGAATTCTTTGGCCGATACATTTGATCAGGTTCAGCGGATGTCAGAAACAACCAATGAACATTTTTACATTTCATCGATCATCACCTTACTGGTTATCATTATAGGTATTCTTGGTGTCTACTTTATGTGGGTTGGAAGGAAGATGGGGTTTCATATGTATATCGTATATAATCTGCTGACAATTGGTCAATTATACATCTTTATTTCTCCGTCAGATATACCAACCTTTGCTGTTGTTTGGAATCTGTTGTTCTCGGCAGTTTTCATTTTTATGTACTCGAGAAATCTCAAATGGATGACTGACTGATTTGATTAGGTCAGAAGAGAAGGTTTGCCTATCTTTGCGGCAAATTACAGGTAATCTATGATTTCAGTTAACAATTTATCGCTCCAGTTTGGAAAGCGTGTTCTATTTGATGAAGTGAACGTTAAATTCGTTCAGGGGAACTGCTATGGTGTGATCGGTGCAAATGGTGCAGGAAAATCAACATTTTTAAAGATCCTTACAGGTGATCAGGATCCTACTACAGGTAGGGTAGAACTTGAGCCTGGAAAGCGAATGGCCGTATTGAAGCAGAACCACTTTGAATTTGATGAATTCAACGTACTGGAAACTGTGATCATGGGACATAAGCGTTTGTATGAGATCATGAAAGAGAAGGATGCGTTGTACGCAAAGCCTGATTTTTCAGATGAAGACGGAATGCGAACTGCTGAGCTTGAAGCAGAATTCGCTGATTTGGAGGGATGGAATGCTGAAACAGATGCGGCTACGCTGTTGAGTAACCTTGGAATCGAAGAATCAAAGCATTATTTGAAAATGGAGGAAATGCCAAACGAACTGAAAGTAAGGGTACTCCTTGCTCAGGCCTTGTTTGGTAATCCGGATGTACTAGTACTAGATGAACCAACAAACGACCTTGATCTTAAAACGATCGGTTGGTTAGAGGATTTCCTTTTGGACTTTAGAAACACTGTGATCGTTGTGTCTCACGACCGTCACTTCCTTGATACAGTATGTACACATATTTGTGATATTGATTTCAGCAAGATCAATATGTTTACAGGAAACTACTCGTTTTGGTATCAGTCGTCACAATTGGCAGCTCGTCAGCGTTCTGACAAGAATAAAAAAGCTGAAGAGAAGAAAAAGGAACTTTTGGACTTCATCGCACGATTCTCTGCGAATGCTTCTAAGTCGAAGCAGGCAACGAGCCGTAGGAAGATGTTGGATAATCTTGATTTGGAAGAAATTCAGCCATCAAGTCGTAAATATCCAGGTATTACTTTCCATCAGGAACGAGATGCAGGAAATCAGATCCTTTCCATTGAAAATTTAAGTGCTTCACAGGAAGGAAAAACATTGTTTAAGAATCTTACATTGATTGTCAACAAAGGGGATAAGATCGCCTTTATCTCCAAGAACTCTGTTGCATTAACGGCATTCTATCAAATACTTACAGGTAATCAAAAACCTGATTCCGGGGAATTTACTTACGGAACGACCATCAATACTGCATATATACCGAATGACAATTCTGAATACTTCAAAGATAAATTGCCTTTGATCGATTGGTTGCGACAATATGCGCAGACCGATGAAGAGCGTGAAGAGGTATATCTGAGAACATTCTTAGGTAGAATGTTATTTACTGGAGAAGAAGCATTGAAAACAGCAAATGTATTGTCAGGAGGTGAAAAAGTTCGATGCATGTTATCCAAGATGATGTTAGCGAAAGCGAATCTGTTATTGATGGATGAACCGACGAACCACCTAGACCTTGAATCGATCACTGCGCTGAACAATGGGATGCAGGAATTCCAGGGAACGATCCTGTTCACCTCACATGACCACGAATTGGTGAATACAGTTGCGAATCGAATAGTTGAGATCACTCCGAATGGGATCATTGATAAGATGATGCCTTATGATTCATATCTTGAGGACACGAAGATCGCTCAGCTACAGGATGAATTGTATGCTTAAATTCCGATATTCGGTAAAATTCTGAATTGATGGTAAGCTATACATTTGAGATTGATAATCCACAGCAACAATTTCTGAAGATATCGGCGATATTTCCTGTAGATCAGGATTGCATCACCATAAAGATTCCAACCTGGAGACCTGGAAGGTATGAGATTGGGAATTTTGCAAAAAACGTAAAAGGATTTAAGGTTTTTAGTGATTCAGGTAAGAGACTGAGTGCACTAAAGAGTGATAGTTCAACTTGGATTGTCGACACTCCTGGTACAAAATCGATTAGGGTAGAGTATAGTTATTATTCCGCTGAATTGAATGCGGGATCTACCTTTTTATCGCCTGAACAACTATACGTGAATCCGGTTAACTGCTGTATTTATACTGATCATCTGACAGGAGCGGAGCACAAGGTGTCACTTATGATTCCTTCAGATTGGAAGTATGCAGGTGCATTAAGTTGTGTGGATAATACGATAACAGCAAGCTCATTCGATGAGTTGGCTGATTCTCCCTTTATATGTTCTGCTGGTTTACAGCATGATTCATATGCAGTAGGAGGAGTTGAATTCCATTTATGGTTTCAGGGTGAATGTAAACCGGATTGGGATAGATTGAAAAAGGATTTTACTTTATTTTCTGAAAAGCAGATCGAAAAATTTACCGAGTTTCCAGAAAAAGAATATCATTTCTTATTTCAGATCTTACCGGTTAAAGCCTATCATGGTGTAGAGCATTGCAGATCAACGGTAATTGCCTTAGGACCTTCCTTTGAAGTATTTCAGTCTTTGTACAAGGAGCTGTTAGGTGTTTCCTCCCATGAGTTGTATCATACCTGGAATGTTAAGAATATTCGCCCGATAGAAATGTTCCCGTATGACTTCTCAAAGCAAAATTATTCTCGTCTGGGGTATATCTGCGAGGGTATTACCACTTACATGGGGGATCTTTTCTTGCTGAAAAGTGGAGTGTTTAATTTGAAACAATATCTGGTTGAGTTCAATGCTCAACTTCAAAAGCATTTTGACAATCAGGGAAGATTCAATTTATCGGTTGGGGATTCATCTTTTGATACGTGGCTTGATGGATATGTGTCTGGTGCACCTGGAAGAAAAGTCTCTATTTACACAGAGGGATGCCTCTTAGCTTTTGTAACGGATGTTCGAATCCTTAATGCTACAAAGAATAAGTATGGTCTTGATGAAGTGATGAAGAGGCTTTATTTCGATTATGCGCTAAAAAATAAAGGCGTTTCTGAATCTGATTATAAATCAGAATTGGAAAAGATCTCTGGTGAATCATGGGACGATTTCTTCAAGGATCACATTAACGGAACAAGTCCCTATGAGGGTATTGTAAGTGATGCGCTTGAATACCTTGGACTTGAAATAAAGCATTTCCCGTCAAAATCATATGCTGCAGCTCGAGTTGGGTTTAAGTTCATTCCCTCAGGCACAAATGCAGTCGTATCAGCAATCTATCCTGGTGGGCCAGCTGATCTAGGTGGATTAATGCTCAATGATGAGATAATTGCCATCAATGGTTATCAGGTACAGGCAGATCCGGATAAATGGCTGAACTATTTTGATGATGACGAAAAGAAGATCTCTTTGATCAGGGGTGGAAGATTGATTGATCTTGTTTTACCTGAAGTACAACGCAATTTCTATATGGAGTATTCTGTGGTTCCAATGGAAGATCCAAATGGTCCTCAACAAAAAGGACTTGATGCTTGGATGAAATAATAAAATTGATTGACAAATAAAAAAGGGACCAACTGGTCCCTTTTTTATTAGAATTTATAACTGATTCCCATACTTGGCAGGATAGGGAACTGGTAGATCGTTTTATTGGTAACCCTGTTGATGTAGAATATGTTATTTCTATCATAGACATTCGTTACGCTGGCAATGACCTCAAGAACATCCTCGTTTTTAAATGTGAATTGTTTCTTAACAGTTACGTCCAGTCTGTGGTATGCAGGTAGTCGCTGACTGTTAAACGTACCAAGTAATGTAGAAACATCAGATGGATTGGTGGTTGTGATGTCTGTTGTAACTCCGCCACTGAAGTTCTCACCTTGATAGAATCCTGCAGTTGGAGTAAATGGAAGTCCAGAACCAAGGTTCCAACGAATGTTCAATTCAAGATCTTTCTTTTTACCGAAGATGTAGCTTCCAACCATATTGATATTGTGGCGTCTGTCGAAAACAGGGAAATATTCCATGAATCCGTCCCATCTCGTAGAATACCCATAAGAATAAACTCCCCACAAGAATAATCTTTCTTTTGAATACTTTAAAAGAAGGTCCACACCATAAGATTCTCCTGATTCAATAATGAAGTCTTTCTTGTAAACGTCATCGATGTAGGCAAACTGCGCAAGATCTTCGTATAGTTTGTTCTGGTTGATATTGCTCAACTGACTGAAGTATTTGTAGTAACCTTCAATGTTTACAGTAATATACTTCCCAAGATCATATTCAAAACCTCCGATAGCGTGCCATGCATATTGGATTCCGTTTCTAACACTTCTTTCGTTTTGGAACTGATCAACAAAGGTTGATTGCACATTCTGAGGTGCAGAAAGAAGACCGTTGAATAAATTTACAACATCCTTATCCGAAGATGCAGAAGTAAAGTTCTGGCTGAATCGACCACCAGAGAACTTCAAGCGAAGCTTTTCAGATGCATTGTATTTTAATCCAAGTCTTGGTTCAGGAGAAATAGTTCCCAAAGAAGAATATACTTGAACTCTGATACTTGGTTGAACTACCCAACGGTTTTTTACCAATCTATAATTGAAATAGGTTCCGATCTCAGTGGTAAAACTGGTTGATTCTATCTTTCTCTTGGCTTCATTATAGGTGATGAACGATGTGCTGAATCCGTTAAAATTCAATCCATAATTAAGTTCACCTTCATTTTTCAAGAAATAGGTGAAATCAAAACCAAGATCGAATCCACCAATTTTTGAATTTCTCGGTTCTGTCCCGATCTCAGTGAAGGTTGTTTCATATTGACTTCCATTAATGTGACCTTTAATAAAGATAGGGGAGCTACTCGGTACCAAAAGGAAATTCATTCCACCTCCTGAAGATCTCCAGTTCAGATCAGCAATTTCATAGTTAACGCTATCCTGGTTATGGAATCCAAATGCACTGAATTTTGAACCACCATCACTATTGAAAGTGATTTTTCCATACAAGTCGGTAAAATTAAACGGTAATCCATTTCCTTCATTGACTGCAGGGTATAATGATTTTGAGGTGTAATCTAACAAGCTGTGCTTTGCTGAGAAAATATAGGATCCTGCAGCATTTGTGCTATCCGTAGTTTTTCCCAATGGTCCTTCAAAAACCGCTTTAGCCAGGAATGGCGATGCAGATACTTTTCCTCCAAATTGTTTTCTGTTACCGTCGCGATAAGTGATGTCCATGACAGAAGAAATTCTTCCTCCATATTTAGCATCAAATCCACCCGTATAGATATCCACATTCTTAACGAGTTCAGTTTCAAAAATGGAGAAGAATCCAATTGAGTGAAAAGGGTTGTAAATTGTCATTCCATCCAAAAGGATCTTGTTCTGAATAGGCGTACCACCTCTTACATAAAGCTGACCTCCCTGGTCTCCAGTTGTTACAACTCCCGGTGTTACAGAAAAGGCTCCAACGATATCGTTTTCGGCACCTACGCTTGGGATTCTCTCTAATCCTTTTTTGTCCAGCTTTAAAGTTGAAACTTGAACTTCGTTACGCTTTTGCTTCCCTTCAGCACTTACACTTACCTCGTCGAATTCCTTTACAGAAGCTGATTTCTCCATTTCGAACTTTACATCGAGGATTCCTTTGGAATCTTTAACCTCAATGTTTCTCGTAATGGTGTTATATGCCATGTTATCAATCTTCAGGATATATTTACCCTTATTCATACCGGCGATAGAGAAAAACCCATTGACATCCGTTAGTGCGCCCGTAACTGTCGAGCTGTCTGTTGCACTCAATAATCTCACTTTTTCAAAAGCCATCGGTTCACCGTTGGATTTATCGTAGATGAATCCTCTAATCGTGTAGTCTTGGGCAACAGCGCAAGAGATTGACCCCAGAAGAACTAATAGGAGAGAGAGAAGTTTAGTTCGCATGTTTAACAGTTCAGTTTTAAAGCTCCGAAGATAAGTGTTTCGTGTGATAAATCTTATCCTTAGAATATAAAAGGTTGTGAAGTGTATCTTTTATTGATTATCCGGTCTTGTGTTCAAAAGAATAACTTTTGCCTTTTCCCAATATTTATCCATTTCCTCCAAATTCATATCAGAAAGTGTTAGATGATCATTTTGGATCATTTCTTCCATCAACTTAAATCGATCCACGAACTTTTTATTTGTTCTGGAAAGGGCATTTTCTGGATTGATATTTACGAAACGAGCATAATTTACCAGAGAAAACATCAGGTCACCGAATTCTTGTTCCGCCTGATCGTGATCTTTATCCAGTACTTCAAGGAATTCGTTCATTTCTTCCTGAACCTTTTCCCAGACCTGATCCCTGTTGTCCCAGTCAAATCCAATTCCACGCACTTTTTCCTGAATTCTAGAAGCTTTTACTAACGAGGGTAAAGAATTAGGGACTCCTTCAAGTACTGATTTTTTACCTTCCTGCAACTTGATCTTTTCCCAGTTGGCTTTTACTTCTTCTTCATCCTGAACAATTGTATCGCCATAAATATGCGGATGTCGATGGACCAGCTTATCACATATTCGATTGAGAACCGATTCAATATCGAATGCATTCAATTCAGAACCAATCTTTGCATAAAAAACCATGTGGAGTAACAAATCACCAATTTCTCCCTCGAGCGATTTCAAATCATTCTCTATGATCGAATCTGCCAGTTCATAGGTTTCTTCTATTGTAAGGTGTCGAAGGCTTTCAAGAGTTTGTTTTTTATCCCAGGGGCACTTTTCCCTTAGGTCATCCATGATGTTTAAAAGTCGCTCAAAAGCTACAAGTCGTACTTCCATATGAAATAAATGAAGGTCAAAGTTACTTTATTTTAAATTCTTACCTCCAATGAGTATTTTTGTCTGTCTATGCTTAAGATCAATTCAATTCTTGGCTTTTTATTTCTGGTTGGGAATGCATTTTCTCAGTCTGATAGAGCTTGGGGGCTGGAGGCCCGTTTCAAAGCTGGTTTTCTGGCTGCGCATCGGGGCGTTATGGGGCATCTGCCTGAGGAACATGCTTTTGCTGGTGAATTGACCTATTACGTTAATACAAAAGGAGAAAAACAATGGCATAAGTCCGCAGGTTATCCAACAGTAGGCGTGACCTTCTTTGGCGGTACAGTGGGTAATTTGGATGTTCTTGGAACTTACTATGGTTCATATGGTTTTATAGAATTCCCTTTTGTAAAGGCTGGTTTTTACGAATTATACGGGAAATTAGGTGCAGGATTGGGATATGGGACCAAGGTATTTGATCCAATTGATAATCCTAAAAATGTAGCCATGAGTTCTCATCTTGATGCAATGATCTGTTTGGCACTGAAAAGCAGGTTCTCATTTGGAAGAGATGCTATTACGTTAGGATTAGACATGACCCATTTCAGTAATGGTGCAAGCAAAGTACCCAATCTGGGGTTAAATTTGCCGTATTTATCCTTAGGGTATGCGAGAGATATAAAATCGAAACAGATCGACTCTATACCGAAACCCAATATTGTTTCTTTCCGGAAATGGCATGTAAACGTTACGGGCATAATGTCCTTTAAGGAGATCTTTCCGACAGGAGGCAGGAAATATCCTGTTTACGCATTAAACTCAAGTTTTAGATGGTTCTCAAGACCAAAGGTTGGAGTTGAATTTGGAGTAGACGTCATTTCAAAACAGGCAGTACTGGATTATAAACCTGAAATTCAAAAATCCCAATGGGATATTCTTCAGACAGGTGTATACGCTGCATATGTACTGCCACTTGATCAATTTCATTTTGCTCTTGGGATGGGATGGTACATAAAGGACAAATATCAACCTGAAGATGCAATGTATCATAGAGTTTCCATGCGATACCATCTGAAGAACGGGATAAATCTTAATCTGGGATTGAAGTCACATTGGGCAAGAGCAGATTATGTGGAATGGGGTATTGGTTATAATTTTAAACTAAAATGATGCGCCTAATAGTTCCACTAATATTGACCCTTTTGATCTTTTCTTGTCAGAAACCAGAAGACAGAGCTTGTTGGAAATCAGTTGGCGAAAAAGATTCCCTTGAGCTGTTCATTTCAAATGATTTTGAAGAGTTATTTCTTGCTGAGCATTTGGAATATGTTTTAGTTCAGGATTCGACTGACAAAGTTGTATTAAAGGGAGGCAGGAACTTGTTGAATTTTGTCGAAGTAGTTCAGGAAGGTCAGAAAGTAAGCATTAGAAACAATAATAAATGTTCGTTTCTAAGGAATCTGAAGGAAAAAGTACAGGTTGAAATTCATTTTACCAGTTTGATCAATATTCATTACGAAGGAACAGAGTTCCTTAAAAATGAAGGGCAATTAAAACTGAATTGGTTCACTTTGTTAATAAGAGACGGAGCAGGTCCTGTTGATTTAAATATTGATGCTGAGGCAATTTATTTCAATGTAACCCATGGCTATGGGGATTTTACGCTTTCGGGTAAAACCAAATATGCCAATTT
Organism: uncultured Bacteroidota bacterium; assembly: GCA_937899625.1. Lineage (GTDB taxonomy): Bacteria > Bacteroidota > Bacteroidia > Flavobacteriales_D > Crocinitomicaceae > M0103. The sequence goes on along the minus strand of CALCCB010000004.1, from coordinate 1,341 downwards.
ACTTGTGAAAAGTAATGGTTTCTGTGATACTTATGGATTAAATATAATTGACTCTATTACGGTAATTTCCAATACGATGGGGTTGTGTAAGGTGAATGTAGATCAGGCTAAATTTAAAGCAGAGATCGATAATGGAGGAGATATTTGGTACATAGGAACTCCATTTGGGCAACCTAAGTTACTTAAGTACGGAACAGGGGAATTGATCGATAAGAATTGATTAACTTTGTAAAAGAAAAACGAATTCGATGAAACTAATACTTATTTCAGTAGTTCTTTTGGCCTTGGGATTTGCAGGAATCGCAATTAAGATATGGGCTAAGAAAGGTGGAGAATTCGGAGGGACTTGTGCTTCAAAAAATCCATTATTTAATGAAGAAGGTCAGCCATGTAGCTTTTGTGGTGCTATGCCTTCGGAGCAATGTAAAAACGAAGATTAAACGCCTCGTTTTAATTGCATTAGGATCTTAAATGCCTTATCTACATCTTCCTGTTTCACGACAACTGTGAATTCGTTAGATGTTGAAACCAGTTCAACAATGTTGATTCCTTCCCACGCTAAATGTTTCAAAATATAATAATAGATCCCGTAGATCTCTGTATTAACTGTTGGCAGTTTTACTGTTACCGAAGCAAGATCAGAACTATGCGATTTCAATCTCTCATTTTTGAAAGTTTGTTTGATCGTTGCGTCATGATTGGAACTAACAATGAAGGTAGTTTCAGTAACACCTTTACAGATCGTGAAGAAAGAATCACCTTCTTTATTGATCTCATGCACTAATTCTGCTTGTTTAGACTTAAGTGAGTCTGTATTTTCATATGTGAAATCACTCAGGTTCGAACGCACCAGAAAATCCCCAAGATCACCCATTACATTTGTGATCTTAATATTAAGTCGATGATAAAGACCTGGAGTCATTCTCTTAATGGCCATGACAATTGCTCCTTCTTTAACTTCTTTTCCCATTGAAGCTTCGATCTCCGGTTTTAGCTTTCTTGCCAAAGCAGAGACATTGATTAGGTCGTCAGTCATTGCCTCTCTAAGGAAAGGACTTTTGTTGATCAGCTCTTCAGTGATCTTTCCAATTGAATTCATGTACAGTGTAAAAGGTAGGACAATATTAGATAAATCAATTGTTATAAAATGTATAAATGTTTAAGAAATTAACATTCACAAACGAATTATTTATCAATTGGGGCTTTTTGGTGAACAAATTCTAAAACTTTGTTCAGTTGTTGATGAGGTGTGAGGAAGGAAGTGTCGATCAAAATAGCGTCTTTGGTTCGAATGAGAGGACTATCGCTTCGTGTAGAATCGATCCGGTCTCTGGTTTCAAG
>CALCCB010000003.1 GCA_937899625.1 uncultured Bacteroidota bacterium | reverse complement strand
CGGTTTTTATCAAGCCGATTCGGGTCAATATCCTTCTTCAAATTCTCAACAAATCGAGACGCATCACCATCGTCAGGTGATTGGTTTTGCCACTCGTCAATGCTGCTCTGCTCGAGAGCGAGAATTTCTTTCAATTGATCAAAGGACTTGACATGGTAAAAGGAATTGATAGGTACCGAATTTCATCTATTGAGCCCAACTTACTATCGAATGAAATCATCGATTTTTGCCTTAATGAATCAAATCATTTTGTTCCTCATTTCCATATCCCACTGCAATCTGGAAACAACAGGTTGCTAAAAGCAATGCGCAGAAAGTACTTGAGAGAGCTTTATGCGGAACGTGTTTCAAGAATCAAAACAATCAGAAAAGATGCATGCATAGGCGTTGACGTCATTGTTGGATTTCCTGGTGAAACGGATGAAGAATTCATGGATTCCCTGAACTTCTTGAAAGATCTACCTGTGAGCTATTTCCATGTATTCACCTATTCGGAAAGAGCAAATACAACCGCAGTTAAACTTGGTGATCCAGTTCCGATGAATCTTCGAAAAGAGCGATCCAAAATGCTTCATATTCTCTCTGAAAAGAAGAAAAGGGCTTTTTACGAAGAAAACACAGGGACAATTCGAACGGTTCTATTCGAAAACGAAGAGGATACCGGAATGATGTACGGATTCACAGAGAATTACGTCAAAGTAAAATTCCCGTTTGACGAGCAAAAGATCAATACATTTCAAACTGTCGAATTGACTGAGATCGATCGTGACGGGATAATGAAGTGTAAGTTGACTTCAAATCAAGCTATTACAGTTTAATCGCAACTGTCATTTCCCTCTTGCCGGGAGGTCCGGGTAGCGCAACAACATCAAAACCGATCTGTTTTAGATTTCTTTTGAATTGACCCTGTGCACAATAGGTAATCAATTTGCCATTCGTTTTTAATAGCGAGAACATTTTTTCCAGCTTATCCATTTCCCACATCTCGCTTTGGGCTCTTGGACCGAATGCATCATAATAAACAAGGTCGTAGTTTGAAAGTTCCGGTACTAAATCTTCAAGATCTAAATGGATCTTTCTAAGTGTAAAATGATCGTCATACCGCTCATGACCGCCCCATTTCAAATCGTGCATCCAATGGAAAAAATCTTCATAATCAACTCCTATTTTCTCAATATAATTCATCTTGCTATAAAGCTCTTTTTCAACAGGATATGCTTCAATACCTGAATATATAATTTCAATAGCATTCTCTTTCGCGTATTGATAAGAAAGTAGAGCATTTAACCCAGTCCCCAAACCCATTTCAAAAACTCGAAGTGGTAAACCTGACGAATTTGAAACTGATCCCAGACCGTTTTGGATGAAGACATGCATTGCCTCTTGAATAGCACCATGTCCTGAATGATAGTTTTCATTCAGATCGTTAATTCTTATGGTACTTGAACCATCATTGGTAAGGATCAGTTCTCTCTTCACCATACAAAGTTAAAAGGGTAATTAACAAATGTTGATAACCGAATTGGATAAATTTTGATTACTCTTTTTTTAGTCCGTGACATTTCGACCCGTATTCGCTATATTTGTTAAATGGAAAACCCGTCTGAAAATAATAGCAAAAAGCCAGTGTCTCGTGTTCGGTCCAGTAGCTCAATAATTAGTGAGCTTGGAAGGATCCCGCCGCAGGCCGTAGATCTTGAGCAAGCCGTTCTAGGAGCTATGATGCTTGAAAAAAATGCTGTTACAGACACCATAGACATTTTACGTCCTCAGAGTTTTTATGACCCGAAGCATCAATTCATTTATGAAGCGATCAGAGAGCTCTTCGGTAACTCCAGCCCTATTGACCTTTTAACCGTTGTCAATAAACTCAAGGAAAAAGGAAGCCTTGAAGCAGCCGGAGGAGCAGCATATATCTCACAGCTAACTTCTCGCGTTGCCTCATCGGCACACGTTGAGTATCACGCAAGGATCATTACTGAGAAATACATCAAAAGAGAATTGATCAGAATGTCAAGCGAAGTGATCAGAGATTCGTTTGACGATACGAATGATGTATTCGATGTTTTGAATAAAGCTGAAGGTGAACTATTTAAGATCGCAGAAAACAATACTGGTAAGCACTTTGACACAATGCAGGTTGCCGTAAGTCAAGCTATTCGCGAGATTGAAGCTGCCGCTCAAAACAAAGATGGAATTTCAGGAATTCCAACAGGATTCCATAGCCTTGACAAATTAACTTCAGGATGGCAAAGATCTGATATGATCGTTATCGCAGCTCGTCCTGCGATGGGGAAAACCGCTTTCGTATTATCAATGGCCAGAAACACAGCCGTTGATTACAATATGGGGGTTGCTATCTTCTCTCTTGAAATGTCCTCTGTGCAGCTGGTGAAACGTTTGATTTCAGGAGAAGCACGGATTAAAGCAGAAAAGTTGAGAAAAGGAAATTTGGAGGATCATGAGTTCCAACAATTGCACTCTAGAATCAACAAATTGGCAACTGCACCGATCTACATAGATGACACTCCTGGTTTGTCTGTATTCGATTTAAGAGCTAAATGTCGTAGGATGAAAATGCAATACGACATTCAGATGGTTATTATCGACTATTTGCAGTTAATGACAGCCGGAGCAAAAAGTTCAGGAAACAGACAAGAAGAAATTTCGACCATTTCCAGATCCATTAAGGAGATCGCTAAGGAATTGAACGTTCCTGTGATCGCATTATCTCAGCTAAGTCGTTCAGTTGAAACTCGAGGTGGTGATAAAAGACCAGTTCTTTCAGATCTGCGTGAATCTGGAGCTATTGAACAGGATGCGGATATTGTTTCATTCATTTATCGCCCGGAGTACTATGGTCTTCATCACGATGAGCAAGGAAACTCAAATCAGGGTGTTGGTGAAATCATTGTCGCTAAACACCGAAATGGTGCCCTGGAAAACGTACGATTGAAGTTTGTTGGTGAATTCGCCCGTTTTGAAAACATCGAAAATTACATGGATGATTCTATGTCGGAAGGAAACTTTAATCTTTCGGCAAATACGGGGTTTGAAAATGAAAACACGAGAACGGTTACCGTAAAAAGTAAAATGAACTCTTTTACTGAAGAATCGGACGATAATTTTGATTTTAATGAAATCGATGATCCAGCTTTTTAAAGTTTGGATAAATAATTGATGACCAACACTTGATGAAAATTTTCTTTTCCGCCATATTGATCATAGTCTCTTCCTTTCAATTAAAGGCTTCTCAGCTTTTGGTTCCAATGGATGAGTCTCAGAACAATCATTTAAAGGCGTATGGAATTGCTTTTTGGACCCTGGAAAATGAAGTGGTCATTGAGTGGTTGTTGAACTACCGAGGCGGTTCCTTTCTTATGCCTCATCTGAGAACGATCGAAGAAGAACTAATCATCAGGGGTGTCAAATATGAAGTTTTGGCGGATGGACAGGTAAATCAGATCAAAAATCTAATCGGAAACCCTGAGGTGAACATGGAGATCGTTCAGCTTGAAAAAGCTCCAAAAATCGCTGTGTACACACCTAACACATCTCAACCCTGGGATGACGCTGTAACAATGGTGATGGAATATGCTGAAATTCCTTACGAAAAGATCTATGATTCAGCAATTGTAATGGGTGTACTTCCAAAATTTGACTGGTTGCACCTTCACCATGAAGATTTCACAGGTCAATACGGTAAATTCTACGCTAATTACAGATCTTACCCATGGTACAAAGAACAAGTAGCAGCCGCTGAGCGTGATGCAGAAATGCTTGGGTTTAAAAAAGTATCTGAACTCAAACTAGCAGTAGCGTCTTCAATCAAGAATTTCGTTGCAGGTGGAGGATTTCTTTTTACGATGTGTAGTGGGACTGATAGCTTCGATATCGCATTGGCTGCTCATAACACGGACATCTGCGAATCAATGTTTGACGGGGACCCTACAGATCCAAGGGCTCAAGACAAATTAGATTATTCAAATTCATTTGCATTTGAGGACTATAAATTAGTTCGAGACCCGATGATCTATGAGTATTCCGAAATCGATGGAACTGAATTGAGAAGATTATATAGAGTAACTGAAAATACCGACAAATTCACCTTGTTTGAATTCAGCGCGAAATGGGATATCGTGCCTACCATGCTAACCCAATGTCATACGGATGTTGTCTCCGGTTTTATGGGGCAAACTACCGATTTCAAAAAAGACTTCATTAAGCCCAATGTGCTTGTCATGGGGGAAAACAAATCAATCGGCACGGCAAGATATTTACATGGAGAATATGGTCAGGGAACCTGGACCTTTTATGGCGGACATGATCCGGAAGATTATGAACATAGAGTCGGTGATCCTCATACGGACCTTAATTTACATCCAAACTCACCAGGTTACAGATTGATCTTGAATAACATTTTGTTTCCAGCTGCAAAAAAGCAGAAACGCAAGACTTAACTTATTAACAATCATTGGTAGTTAGTAGTCAAAAGATTAAATTCGAATGATCTAAAACTATTAACAAATGAAAAAAAGCTATTCTACTCTACTGGCTTTGCTTTTGTTTTCATCAACGTTTGCTCAAAAAAATATAGCTGAACAGCCTGTGTTGCAAAACAAGATCAAAACAACCGTTAAACCATCACAACCTTCTGCTGTGCAAATCACTTACAGTAGTTCAGAAAAAGGTGTCAAAAGAGGCTCTGGTCTTGATGAGCATCACAACTGTAAATCTCATGATTTTACACGGGATTATTACCAGCGAATGGGTATCTGGGAACAGGTCCAGTCTGATTATCTGCAGAATGCCGGAAATGTTCAGATCCCTTCCTCTATGCGTGTACCGGGAGCAAATACGTTTCCTATCATTTTTCACGTAGTATACAACCCGAACAATCCTGCAGAGAACGTATCGAATGCTCTGATCATGCAGGTTTACAATGATCTTGTTGAAGACTTCACGTTATTGAACGCTGACGCTTCACAGGCTCGTTCTGGATTCGGATTTGTACCCGCAGATCCAAACATCAATTTTTGTTTGGCAACTTCAACGCCGACAGGCACTCCCCTAACTGAAGTTGGTGTGGTAAGAGTTTCAACAACAGAAGACTGGTATAACTCTGATGGTGGTGAAGAAAATAAAATGAAGTCATCAGCGACTGGTGGTTCACAAATCTGGGATAGAAACAAATACTTGAATGTATGGATTTGTGATATTTCAAATGGCGCGAACTCCGGTACAGCGGGATATGCTTATCGCCCTACAACTTCTTTCTTGCCTGGGTCTTCAATCGATGGAATCGTATTGGATTACAACCTTGGGATGAATAACGATAATGTCCTAACACACGAAGTTGGACACTACCTTGGACTTGACCATACTTGGGGAGGATCTGGTAGCTGTTCAAATGACGACGGATTCACTGATACTCCAAACACGGCAGGTCCATCATTTAACTATTCTGGATCATGTTCCGGAAATCAGTCTACATGTTCTGGAGTTCAGACACAATATGAAAACTACATGGATTACAGTAACTGTACTGTAATGTTTACTCAGAATCAGGCTGACTATATGCTTTCCATCTTAAATGGAATTAGAAGCTCATTATTGCAGTCACCTGGCTGTGACCCTGTTGATGCTCCGCCAGTAGCAAACTTTACTGCTGATATTGGTTCTCCGATCATCATTCCTGTAGGAGGTTCTGTCAACTTTACAGACATCTCTACGAATTCACCAACTGCCTGGACATGGAATTTTGGTGGTGGTGCAGCGAATCAAACTGTTCAGAACCCTGCAGTTACGTTCAATACTGTTGGTACTTACACTGTAACTTTAACAGCCTCTAATTCTTTTGGAAGTGATTCTGAGATCAAAACTGGTTTTGTTCAAGTGGTTGCAGCAGCATCCGGAACAGCTTGTGATACCTTAAGAAACTATAACTCAGTAACTGAAGACCTAGCGGCATACATTACAGAATTCACAGGATGGAATGATTGGGGGTATTTCCCTGGTACCGGTGGTTATGATTACCCTCCTGTCTTCCCTACTACACGTTGGGCAGATCGTTATGTAGCACCTGCAACAACTCAGGTAAGAAGACTGATCTTCCCTATCCTGCAAGTTGACAACAATTCAGGCACAGGTTTAATGAAAATACGTATCCATTCAGAAACAGCTGGTAATCCGGGTGCCGTCTTGGTTACCGACACACTCCTTCTGGCAGACATGGATGAACAAGCTTATAATACATTTGACTTCACGAATCCTCCAACAGTAACTGGGGCATTCTGGATATCATTTGAATTATTCTATGGTACTCCACAGGATACTGTTGTATTATCTTGTGTTGATTTTGATTACAGAAACGGAACACTTGCTACAGGAGTGAACACCATGAAGTTATTCAATAACGCTCAATGGAGAACACCTGAATCACTTTATGGTACTTCATGGAAATCAAGTTTATGGCTGGATGTCTTGACATCCAACGGACCAGCTCCAGTTGCGAATTTCACGTATACTGAAGCTGAAATCTGTCAAGGTGGACAAATTACTGTAAATGGATCTGGTTCTACCAATACCACATTTTACGATTGGTATGTAACGAACGATCCAGTCACTACAGTGTTGACGAACAGTAACCTTTCTGGTACAACGTTTACGTTTGCAAACACAGGAAACCATAGAATTTATCTATTCGCGGATGGTTCATGTAAAACAAGTGGTTTGTATTTACCGGTAGTTGTAAATGCTCTACCTGCTGCAACACTAACAGGAACTGCTACAACTTGTGGGAATAACAACGGAATAATTACAATCACCAATCCTACAGGTGGAGATACGCCAAACTACAGTTATTCGATTAATGGATCTATTTACCAGACAGGTACTACATTCAGCAATCTAGCTGCAGGTACGTATACGGTATATATAAAAACTCCGGGTAGTAACTGCCAGGTAACATATTCGGTAACTATCGGATCTTCAACAGCATTCACAGCTACTGTTTCTCCGAACACTTCCGTTTGTCCAGGTAACTCTGCAACTATTACAGCATCAGGAGGAACGACATACGCATGGTATGATGGAGCGACCTTGATTGGATCAACTGCTTCCTTAACTGTTACTCCAGCTACAACTACTCAATATACTTGCTTAGTGACCAATGGTTCTGGTTGTCAATCGACAGTTTATGCAACGGTTGCAGTAACTACACCTCCAAGTGCAAACTTTACATTTAGTGATTTTTGTTTTGGAGCACCTAATGGCCCAACTAACATAGCGACTGCAGGTGGTACTTTCAGCTTCAGCACTGCACCAGGTGATGGAGCGACGATCAGTGCAACAACGGGAGTAATTTCAAACCCTACACTTGGGGCAACGTATTCTGTTCAGTATGCAGTTTCAGGAACTTGTCCGAACTCATTTATTGAAACAGTTACAGTAAACTCAGTAGACGACCCGTCATTCATTGCTGCAAACTGGTGTCAAGGTAACAGCAACACTGTAACTAACATCGCAACAACAGGTGGTACGTTCTCTTTAAACCCAACTCCTACTGATGGAGCTACAATAAGCTCTACATCAGGAGTAATAAGTAATGCGGTGGCGGGCAACTCATACACAATAGAGTACCTCACTCCTACTGGAGCATGTCAATCATCAAGCACTCAGACTGTGACATACAATGCAACACCTGCAGTGAATGGTGGTAATGATCAGACAGTTTGTGGTGGAGCCACGGTTACTCTATCAGCAACAGGAGCTACGACGTACTCATGGACAGGAGGAGTAACAAATGGCGTTGCATTTACACCATCTGCAACAACAACATACACCGTAACAGGGACTTCGAATGGCTGTACAAATACAGACCAGGTAGTGGTTACAGTTAATCCAGCACCAACAGTTAATGCGGGTACAGATCAGTCTTCATGTGAAGGAAGTACTGTAACATTAACTGCTACAGGTTCTGCAACAACTTACACTTGGGACAATGGAATCACTCAAGGTACATCATTTACACCTGCAGTGGGATCAACGACTTATACCGTTACAGGAACTGGACCAGGTGGTTGTACTTCAACTGATCAGGTGAGTGTGACCATCAACTCAAATCCTACAGTAACATTAGCTTCTTTCCCTGCACCTTGCGTGAATTGGGAAGGCTTCCTTCTTTCAGAAGGTTCACCTGCAGGAGGTCTGTATTCTGGTACAGGTGTTAGTTCAAATGCTTTTGATCCATCAACGGCTGGTGTGGGCACATACACGATCACCTATGATTACACTGACGGAAATGGTTGCTCAGGATCAGCTCAAGGTTCTATTACTGTTGATGCTTGCGCGAGTATTGAAGAACAAACAAATCCTGAATTTGGACTATACCCGAATCCAACCAACGAATTGGTTAACATCGAGTTCGAAGGTAAATTCCAATATACTGTGTTTGATGCAAGTGGACGATTGATCACTTTTGGATCAGGAAACAATGTCAGCACTGTTGACATGACCCACTTCGAATCTGGTGTATACATGTTTGAATTGCAAAGTTCAACTGTTTCATCAACGATTAGAGTGATCAAACAATAACTCATCAATTGACAAATAAGTAAGCCCCGGAGTTTCCGGGGCTTTTTTTATGTAATATCTAGTGATCCTACTTTCTCTAAAGAATTCTATATTTCTCGTTGTTCTGCCTACTCAACTGCATTTTAATTGCATCACAAGAGGTATCTTTTTCATTAGCTCCTTGATGAGTCAGAAATGAGCAGATTCACTGACTCTCTTATTCCAGAATAAATTGTGCCGAAAAGAAAAATCCCGACTTTCATCGGGATCTATTCATTAATTCTTGACTACTGGAAGATTTCTGGTCGATCCATCTTCGTACTCTACGATCAATCTGTAATAACCAGTCATCCAGTCAATCGTTGAAAGTTCGATAAGATCTCCTTCCATAAGCTCTGAATAAATCAATCTACCTTGAAGATCAATGACAGAAATCTTTACCTTCTCACCTTTTGATAGTTTGATGTTTAAATAGTCTTTTGTTGGATTCGGGAATACTAATACTTCTCTTGTACTATCTATTTCTTCAACTGAAACATAACAATTGTTCAATGCATTAAACGTTGGAGTACCATAAATAAAGGTTTGTCCATCAGGACATCTTGCGTATGCAACATCTGTTATTTGTGTGAAATAATTGAGATAATCATACAACTGGATACCATCCGTCAAAATAAGCTCCTCTCCTGCTAAGTTCAATTTGAAATTAGCGTGAAGTCCTGACTGTAGCGTATCATTATCGGCCCAAATCACAAGCACTCCACCGGCAGGCAAAATAGTACCAGCAGGTATGGCCCATTTTGTAATATTCGCAGGGTCATCGGACAAGTATAATCCTCCAAGATCAAAAACATTAGAAGTTGTATTGAATAACTCTATCCAATCGTTGTGCTCTCCATAATTATCAAACCCATAACTTGAATTTGACGCAAGTATCTCATTGATCAGTACATCTCCAACAGATGGAAAAGGCGCTGTAGCAAGAAGCGAATAATACTCATGCTCTGCTCTCTGGGGACTGAACTTTCCGGCAACAGCGTTTTCCGCATAGAAATAAAACTCCATTTCGGAACTAGTCAACGTTACGCTTACGCCGTATACATTGTCTCCTGCAGCGCCATCACCATGAGCCCCGTCATCAAACATTTGAATACGATTGAATCGTAACGGATGATCCATTCTATACCCGAAGTAGACAACGGATTCATTAGAACAAGTAGCTGTAACAAAAACAGTTTCACCAACACTCGGGGAAGGATTATTAACCGCATATGATAGAATCTGAGGACCGACTAGCAGATAATCTGAATTAGAATTAAAAAATGTAACACGTTGACCCATTAAATTCTGAATTCCATAAGTCGTCATTCCTGGTCCAGGTCCACTGCTGGTTACATTTGTGGTTAAACCACCTTGAAATTGAGAATAAGTATAGAACTTATATGGGTCAGCCAACACGTAAGAATCTATATTAGTCTGTAATTGATTGGCTGTACTGATATAATCTCCTGAAGCAAATATTTCCTGAACCATTGTTCTAACATGGGCCATATACATTCTTTTATACATCGGGTCAGCCATTATCTTAACGATAAGCGGGTGGTTTGCAGACGCTGAATTTGAAAAAGGATCCAAGGTCCAAGGTGTGGCCAATTGACCCGATCCTGTACCACCCGGAAATCCTCCAAAACTCATATTCAGATCCCAAACAGTAGGAACAAATCGGTCATTCAAATCATTAAACAAATAATAGTTCTGCCTGAATGCTCCACTATAAGAATCTAAATTGACCAACACATTATTGAATGCAAGCATCCAGATTGCTCTGTCTATGTCTAGATATGATTCGATATTCGCAAAATCGTTATTCAAAACATTGATCATTTCTACCAGATCTGTCCACCCAAAGTCTGATTTCAATTCATAGCGAGAAGTATAAAGCGTAGTATCTGTACCCAGATAATTCAGGTCTGGATTACCATTGCTTCCGGGACCGGCACCTCCAACTGGATTGCACTTTACAAAAGCTCCATCAGAAGAGAAATAATGATCTCCGTTAAACTTTCCATTGATACTTTCGGCATTGGAGTACACCCCTCTTAAAGATCCATTGATATAAACATTTGCAAAATTTGCCTTTGGACAATCCATATATTGCTCAAGGATTGCATACGATAGCACTTCACGGATCATTGATGGATCTTGATACCCATTTTGTAATTTAAGATCAGTGTACCCCTCATAATTATAACTTCCATGAATGTGATTCAATTCAATATGAAGTGGATTCTTATTGTTATTGGCATTATACGAGCTATTTCCTTTATACTTGACACCAACACTGTCATAAACCACTCCATTGATCCTAACAGAGTCTGCAAGTAGATAATCTTCTGTAGTGGATGCTAGTGCATCAAGCTGAGAATCCCAGTTTGAAAATCCAAAGAAGATCTCAATGTTCTGTACTGTCGATCGATCATAAAGCCCTTGAGAAAAGACATGCCCAAAGCCCAATCCGGTCATGAAAAGAAATAAAGTCAAGTGTTTCATAAATGCAATTTAGGTGAATAGACGCCAAAAAGTATATTATCCCTCAAAAAAAAAGACACCCGTTAAGGTGTCTTTAATTATCAGTGAAAATCTATTTAAATATCGATCTTCGCGTACTTTGCATTCTTCTCAATAAATTCTCTTCTTGGTGGAACATCGTCTCCCATCAACATTGAGAAAATCTGATCACATTCTGCAGCATTTTCAATCGTTACTTGTCTTAGCGTTCTGCTTTCAGGATTCATGGTTGTTTCCCAAAGCTGTTCAGCATTCATCTCTCCAAGACCCTTGTATCGTTGAACATTCACTGAAGATTCGCTTCCTCCACCTTTTAAGTCCTGGATCAAGCGATCTCTTTGATCATCGTTCCACGCATAAACAGCCTTTGTTCCTTTTTTAACCTGATACAAAGGAGGTGTAGCGATATAGATATACCCCTTCTCGATCAACTCTTTCATATATCTAAAGAAGAACGTCAAGATCAATGTTTCGATGTGAGATCCATCCACATCGGCATCACACATGATAATAACCTTGTGATATCTTAATTTTTCTAGATTCAGTGCCTTAGAATCTTCTTCTGTCCCTATTCGAACACCAAGAGCAGTGTAGATGTTTTTGATCTCCTCATTCTCAAGGATCTTGTGTTGCATTGCTTTCTCAACATTCAGGATCTTACCTCTCAATGGCATGATTGCCTGAAAATGTCTGTCTCGACCCTGCTTCGCAGTTCCACCCGCCGAATCTCCTTCGACAAAGTAAATCTCACATTTTGCAGCATCTTTTTCAGAACAGTCTGCCAACTTACCAGGCAAACCAGATCCAGTCAATACACTCTTTCGCTGAACAAGCTCTCTTGCCTTTCTTGCAGCATGTCTCGCTCTCGCAGCAAGGATCACCTTATCTACAATGATCTTTGCTTCGGAAGGATGCTCTTCAAGGTAATTTGAAAGCATTTCAGAGACAGCCTGAGAAACAGGAGCCGTAACTTCTCTGTTTCCTAATTTTGTCTTCGTCTGACCTTCAAACTGCGGTTCTGCAACTTTAACCGAAACAACTGCTGTCAATCCTTCACGAAAATCATCTCCATCTATATCGATCTTTTCCTTCGCAAGCATACCTGAGTCCGTAGCATACTTCTTAAGCGTATTTGTCAATCCCCTTCTGAATCCAGACAGGTGAGTTCCACCTTCATGCGTATTAATGTTGTTCACATATGCCTGAATATTTTCAGTGTATGATGTATTGTACGTCAATGCGACTTCTACAGGAATCCCTTCACGTTCTCCTTCAAAGTAAATCACATCTGTGATCAATGGCTCTCTGTTTCGATCAAGATACGATGCAAATTCTTTTAACCCTCCCTCTGAATAATATACTGTTGATGCTGGCTCACCTTCATCATTTACATTTCGAAGATCCACCAATGTGATTTTAATCCCTTTATTCAGGAATGCCAATTCACGCATTCTGGCAGCAAGCGTATCAAAATTATATTCAGTCGTTTCGAATATGGTCGCATCAGGCGTAAAAGTTACTTCAGTACCGGTTTCGTTAGACTCACCAGCAACTCGAACATCGTATAATGGTTTCCCTGTTGAATATTCCTGCTCAAATATTTTTCCTTCTCTTCGAACAGTTGCCTTAAGATGCGTCGACAAGGCATTCACACAAGATACCCCTACTCCGTGAAGACCACCAGAAACCTTATACGTGTCTTTATCAAATTTACCACCAGCATGCAGTACCGTCATTACCACCTCAAGTGCACTCTTTTTCTCTTTAGTGTGCATTGCTGTAGGAATACCTCTACCATTATCTCGAACTGTAATTGAATTGTCTTCATTGATGTGAACTATGATCGTGTCACAGTAGCCTGCTAAGGCCTCATCAATTGAGTTATCAACCACCTCGTACACCAAGTGATGAAGTCCTTTGACTCCGACATCACCAATGTACATGGCAGGTCTTTTACGAACGGCTTCTAATCCTTCAAGAACCTGAATATTATCCGCTGAATAATTATCTTTTTTTACTTCTTCACTCATGATTTTCTTTTTGAGCTATCTACATTTTGATAAGCCAACAAAAATAAGGAAAACAGACGCTTTTTCCTCTTGATTTAAGTGATAAGAAGGGATACTTTTCAACAAAATATCAACGAAAAAGGAGGTCTTTCAACCTCCCTCATTTATCAATCTTTTTTGATCCAATCAATAACCTCAGAATCGTTAGGAAGCATTCTGGGTGAAATCACCTTTTCAAGTCTACCTTCCTCTCCTATCAGATATTTTTGAAAGTTCCACTTGACCTCATTGTCCTCGAGTCCATTTTGTTCTTTCTCTGTCAGAAACTTATATAACGGATGAATATCCTTACCCTTAACATCTATTTTTGACATCATCGGAAATGTTACCCCGTAGTTCTTCTTGCAAAATGAAGCGATTTCTTCGTCAGTACCTGGCTCCTGCCCCATGAAATTGTTTGCTGGAAAACCTATGATTACAAAATTGCTGTCTTTGTAATTCTCATAAACTTCTTCCAATTGCTCATATTGAGGTGTTAAACCACACTGTGAAGCCGTATTGACGATCATAACCTTTTTTCCTTCTAACGTTGAAAGATCAAATTCATTACCATTAATATCTGTTACCTTAAACTGATAAATTGTCATATCCACTTTGTTTTCTTGCGCTGTACAGCTAAAAATTGAAAAAAGAATTAACCCTAAACTAAAGATCTTCATGTTGTTTTACTTTTCTGAATAACATTTTTAATTTGCTATTGTTCAAATATATCACAAACAACGGAACATTTTTTGAGAATTATCGATATAACTAAACAATGAGGTATTTTCTTATCATATCATTTCATTTATTCATTTCCCCATTATTCTATGGACAACTATCGGGTGTTTGGCAAGGAATCATGATAAAAGATGGGGCAACCAATGATCAGTCAACGTTGGTGTTTGCCTATTTCGAGATCTCAGATGGAAAAGTATCCGGAAATACAAGAAACGAAATGTACGACACAGACATGTTTGCTGTCAAAAAAATACGCGGAACATCTTCTCAAAACAAACTCTCCTTCACCGAATTTGTAATTGAAAAGAAAAAAAACAATTCCAGAATAAATTGGTGCAATATTTCAGCTGACCTCACTTACAATGACAGCACAGGTTATTTATCCGGTAGATACACAAGTAGTGATTGTAAAAGAAATAATGGAAAGATCATCCTTTATCGTTCCAAAAGTGAGTTTCCTAAAGACGAAGAATCAGCATTGTCCCAAGTCTGGTTCTCGCGTTTTCTGATCGATTTAAAAAAGGGATACAATGCTCCAGAAATCAGAGAAAAAGAAAGGAAAAGCTTTGTTTTTCAACCGATCTATTTTGATTACGATAAAGATGAACTGAAATCAGAATATTTTTCGTTTTTAATCAAAATGGTACGAGTTGTTGACGGACACAGTGACTTAAGAATCAAAGTAACTGGACATACTGATTCTGACGGTTCGGATTCATACAATGAAGATCTTTCGAGACGACGCGCTGAAGCTTTGATCAACTTCTTTGTGAGTCAAGGACTTTCTAAAGATCGCATTGTACTTGATTTCAAAGGAGAAAAGGAACCTGTAGACACCAATAACACCCCTGAAGGCAAACAGAAAAACAGAAGGGTTGATTTTTCCTTTATTTAATCTTTTTCTTCGTCGTGAATTCAATAACGACACCTATTGTTGGCTGCACGATTCCAGAAGTGTTTGCTACTTGCTTCGTCAAATAGCTATTCGGATCATTAGGGTCTGTTAAAGGGTTGCCCTGATCATCTTTTTGGAGCAAAAGAGTTGGAGCTACTGTAGTCTTATACCCGTAAAGATTTTGAATATCCAGGTAGAAATCCATATTGATCTTCTGAAGATAGATCTTCTTATCTACCCTAAAGTTCAGCTGATGAAAACTCGATTCTCTTTCCGTATTTAACAAATCATAATCGAGCACCCCCTGCCCTCGTAGATCCCAAACTTGCTTTAAGGAAGATGTAGCAATGTCATAAGGAGTGTAAGGTGCTCCGGTAGAGAACAACCATCTCAGTCCTATTTCCCACCCCTTTTTAAAACGTTTACCTCCGGTTAACGAAACAGAATGTCTACTGTCCCATGAAGACGCTACATACTGATCATTCTTGTCCTTAAATTCAGATGTAACAAAAGTGTAAGCTACAATCCCATAATACCCTTTGTAAAGTTTTTGCTGATATAAAAACTCTGCTCCATATGATCTACCAGTAGATATCGAACTAATCTCCTCATTTCCTATAATACCAAAGTCGGAACCTAAATTGGCAAGAGATATTGAATCCTTCAGAGAGAAAGGATAACGGGTATAATTCTTGAAAAATCCTTCTACAGTCAATCTACTATCTTTTTCAGTCAAATACTCCAATCCAGCCACATAATGATCCGCTCTGATGTACTTGATGTTATTTTCTTTATTTACAAGATCTCCATTGGTGTTTCTATAACCAAGTATCGTATATGCTGGCAACTGATGAAACCTGCCAATACTTGAGTTGAAACTCCATTTTTCAGAAATCACGAAACGAGCAGATAACACAGGAGAAATTTGATCAAGTGGATTCAACAAACTACTTGAATAATCAGAGACATCGGATCTAAGTCCTAAAGATAATCCCAATCGATCATTAAAAAAGTTCTTGTTTAACTGTGAGAAAACAGAGTATTTACTTATGAAAAGGTCGGAAGTATAATCAATTGTAGCCGGCACACCACCTAACTCAATTCTGTTAAAAGTTGAATTATTGTAATGGACAAACTCATATCCAAACCCAACCATAAATTTCCAACCATTTAGATTTTTCAAATGCTCAAATCGAAACTTGTTTTCAGCTTCGAAAGAAGAATAATCCAATAGTTTATTCTCATCTGTCTCAATGTTTTGAAAGTACCTCGTTGCAATATTCTTCAGCATGTTTCTACTTAGAATGAATGTTTGATATGAGTTTTTAGAATAATGAAGCCAGTTCATTCCAACCGTATAGTTCCATTGGTCTTGAGTCGGTATATTCCCTAAAATAAACTCGTTAAATTCCCTTGTCTCAGGATTATCTACTTTGTCGTTCACTTTAGTATTGAGTTTGAAATCGTCAATTGCTCCCAAACCTATAAACGTGACTTTGTTTTTATCGTTTACCTTTAAATTAACCTTATACTGAAAGTCATTGTATGTTGGTAAAAATGGCAATTGAAGAGCTGCAAATAGAAATTGCAGATACGATCTTCTGGCGGAAAAAATAAAATCAGCCTTTTTACCCAGGGGACCGTCAAATGTTAGTGCAGCATCACTTGACCCTAAAGCAAAATTGGTAATGAGAGCATCTTTATTCCCATCTTTTTGCTTAAAGCTAATAACGGAGCTCAACCCGTTCGCTTTATTCACAGGAAATGCAGACGAATTGAATTCTACTTCACGAATGAAGTTTACGTTTAACAAACCAACTGGTCCTCCGCTACTTCCTTGTGTGGCAAAATGATTAATATTTGGAACCTCAATACCATCCAGATAAAACTTATTTTCTCCAGGCGACCCTCCTCTAATAATGATATCATTTCTAAAAGACGCCCTCAAAGCTACACCCGGAAGTGCCTGGAGGACCTTACTAACGTCCCTGTTGGCACCTGGCAATCGCTCTATCTCGGTTGAATTTAAAGTTCGCATTGAAACTGGAGACTCGGCTTTTTTCACAAAGGCATCCGCTCTCACGACTACCTCTTTTTGCTCCACTACAACTGGCTCAAGTCTTATTTCAAGGAAAAGCGATCTTGCATTTGTTACATTTTGCTCTGTCAATATTTGATCAATAAATCCGGTCGAGGAGAATTTAACTGTGTACAAGCCCGGTTGAAGACTATCCATTAAAAAAGCTCCATCATCAAATGTTATGGCGCCTTTTCCTTCACCAACCAGAATAACTTTTGCAAAGGGAATTGGTTCATTGGTCAAATTATTCCTAACTGTACCGGAAATTTTACCCGTTTGACCAAATGAGTAAAAGGAAAGTAATACCAGACTTAAAAACAGAGCTCTCATTTCGAAATAATATAACTACCTCAAAGACAATCCAAACTTATAATTGTTTAAAAAGAAAAAAGCCATCTCTTCAGATGGCCTTTACATTATACTTTTCCTAGCATGGCGTTTTTCAAACCGGAATCAACAGGTTTATCACCAAACCAAATTCCCCATAACGCTTTTTTAAATTCTAAACCTTTCTGAGTTCCAAGATTATCTCCATTCATAACCACTTGAACACCTGTCCCAGGCTTATAAATGAGAATAATATCATCTCCAGACTTGAATGGCTTACTAAAGATCTTCATAAAAGACTCGATCTCTGAATCTGTCGCCTTTCCTGTAGTAGACGTTTTAAAGCCCTCCTTTACAGTTTCAACAAATTTGTCTCTCGTCACTTTGTTAGAAACGATCTTTAGACGAATACACATCTCTTCATCAGCATTCGTGATCTTCTTTGCATCTGAAGATTGAGCCTGAACATAAAGTGCAGCTACATAAAGATCTATGAAGTACTTTTCTCTTAATCCAGAACCATTATACTTGACCACCTTTTCATTGATCTTCATTTTTGCAGGAAAAGTAACCCCATGTGATTTGATGTCCTGAGCAAAGGTTGAAACTGATAGAACCAGCATTAAAACAAGACTTGAACTTAACTTCGTAAACATAATTTTTATATTAATGATTAATGGCTAACTTTGAACAATCATTGTTCCAAACAAAACTACTAAATAAAATTTTATGTCTAAAATCACATTTTACGCAGCATTATTTTCAAGTATAGCAATCCTTTCATCTTGCGGTGGAGGTTGGTCTGAAGAGCAAAAAGATCAGATTAAAAACACTTGTATTGGTAATGGCAATTATGATTGCGATTGTTATGTAGAGAAGATTACTACTGCACATCCAGACCCTGACACGTACAACAGTTTGTCTAAAGAGGACAAAAATTCACTTGTAGAAGGTTGTGTGCAGGAAGTAGAAGAAAGCGAAGAGGAAGAAATGGAATCCTTCTAAAATTGAAAGCAGCTCTAGGGCTGCTTTTTTTCTTTTATCCAATCGATCAAATTCACAAAATAAGCTTGTGAATGGTCAGTCATTATTGATTCAGGATGAAATTGAATACCGACCATTTTCTTTTCGTCCGAAGCAATGATCATTGGTATTGAACCACTATCTGTTGCGATCGTTTTCACATCACTTCTATTCAATTTGCACGCCCAGCTGTGATATAATCCAACAGGACTTTTACTGACAATGTCTTTCACCAGAGGATGCTCAGGATATTCAATTGCCAAGAACTCTTTTTTTCCGTGACGTACGTCATTTAAATTATATATCTCACCACCAAGCCATTGGATAATTGCTTGCATTCCCAAACAGATCCCTATGATCGGTTTTATTCCAGCATACTTACTTAAAACCTTATCAATAATCGGTTTTTCAACGGGCAATCCAGGTCCAGGCGACAACACTATTGCGTCAAAATGTTCAAGATCATTCAATTCGATCTGTTCAAAATCAAACACTTCAGTATCCAAACCAAGCGACATGAATTGATATGATATATTGAAAGTGAAAGAATCGTGAAAATCTATTATCGCCAGCTTCAATCCGAATATTTTTAATTTTACCACAACAAATGTAAAGAAATCGAGTTCACTATCATTTTTGAGGATCATGAAGAAAGCAATTTCAATTCCTGGAGCACCAAAACCCATTGGGCCTTATAGTCAAGCCATTCTCTCAGGCAACACCCTTTATGTCAGTGGACAAATTCCATTGAATCCGCATAATGGAGAACTGGTATTGGGTACCATTGAAGCTTCAACACATCAGGTGATGAAGAATATTATTGCGCTTTTAAATGAAGCCGGCATGAACATCGAAAACATTGTAAAATGCAGTATTTTCCTGAAAGACCTAAATGATTTCTCTTTAGTAAACCAGGCTTATGGAAGTTATTTTTTAGATACCCCACCTGCTCGCGAGACAGTGCAGGTATCGAGACTTCCTTTAGACGTATCAATTGAAATCTCCTGTATCGCAGTCAAGTCCTAATTCCTCTGAAGTCAGAAAAGTACCATATTAAATTATCGGTTGTAATTGTCAATTACAATGTCGAATACTTTTTGGAGCAATGCCTGAATTCTGTTTCAAAGGCAATGGAGAAAGTGTCGGGTGAAGTTTTCGTCGTTGACAACAATTCTATTGATGGTAGTGTAGAAATGGTTCGTTCGAAATTTCCGGATGTTCAACTGATCGCTAATACGGAAAATTTTGGGTTTTCAAAGGCCAATAATCAAGCAATGCGAATCGCAAAAGGAGAATACATACTTCTTCTTAACCCTGATACAGTTGTAGAAGAGGATACTTTTTCAAAAGTTGTTCAATTCATGGATGATCACAAAGATGCTGGAGGTTTGGGAGTGAGAATGATCGACGGAAAAGGGAAATTCTTACCGGAATCAAAAAGAGGCCTACCCACTCCAGCTGTCGCTTTTTATAAGATCTTCGGATTGAGCACTTTATTTCCCCGATCTAAGAAATTTGGACAATATCATTTAGGTTATCTTGATGAATTCCAAACACATAAAATCCAGATACTCAGTGGGGCCTTTATGTTGATGCGTAAAGAAGCTTTGAAAAAAGTAGGCCTGCTGGATGAGGCGTTTTTCATGTATGGAGAAGATATCGACCTCTCATATCGAATTACTAAAGGTGGGTACAACAATTATTACTTTCCCGAAACAAGAATTATTCATTACAAAGGCGAAAGCACGAAAAAAAGCTCGGTAAACTATGTCTTCGTTTTCTACCGGGCGATGGTGATTTTTGCAGCTAAGCATTTCAGTCAAAAGAATGCCAAACTATTCTCCTTACTCATCAATGCAGCAATTTATTTTAGAGCTTCAGTAGCGGTCACCAACAGGTTCATTAAAAAATTGATCCTCCCTTTGATCGATACTATTTTAATAGCTGGTGGATTAATGGCTCTTACAAATTACTGGAAGATTAACTCAATTGAATTTCCTGAATCCGTCTTAAAATATGCCATACCAGTTTACACGATCATCTGGATCATCAGTAACTTCTTTAGCGGTAGTTATGACCGTCCTATTAGATCCTCTCGATTTGCAAAAGGCACTTTTACTGGACTATTAATCATTCTGATCGTTTATGCATTGCTTCCAAAGTCCTGGCAGTTTTCACGACTATTCATTTTAACAGGAGCTTTATGGACGTTCTTGTATTTTATTTTTTCTAGAATTTTCCTTCACTTCTTTATCGGGGGATCATTTTCCATGAGACCAGTTATAAATAAACGATTTGCAATAGCAGGAAGTAAGCATGAATTCGAACGTATTTCAGATATTTTAAAAAATACAGGATCCAAGATCGAGTCGATCATGTGGGTTTCCACCGAAAAGAATACAAATCAGGAAGCTCAATTCAACATCAACCAACTGGATCAGATCATACACATTCACAAGATCGATGAAGTAATTTTCGCAGCAAAGGATAATACTGCAGCTGAGATAATACAATGGATGTCTTTCCTTCCCGAAGCAAATATCGACTTTAAAATTGCCCAGCCTGACACTTTATTTCTTATCGGAAGTAACTCAATTGAAACAGCCGGAGATCTTTATGTTGTTAATGTCAATGCAATACAACGACCGGAGAATGTAAGAGCAAAGCGCACATTCGACCTACTCGTTTCGACTGTGTCAATAATAGTTTTCCCAATTACTTTCTGGTTATTTAAAAATCCAATGAATTATTTTAAAAACCTATTTTCAGTTTTTCGAGGCAAACTATCTTTTGTAGGATATTCGGCTTCTCAGGATTATAACACCCATCAATTACCAAAACTAAAATCTGGAATACTTTCCCCTATCGATAGAACGTCTTTCAATGAATCTGATCTCGCTCACAAGTTAAACTTGATCTACGCAAGAGATTACAATATCCAGAAGGATATTTCAATTTTAATGAAAGCATGGAAATTGCTGGATAGAAACACAGCAAAATAGCTATTGTCCGAAAGGAATTTTAGCTTATTTTTGTAACCGATTTTAAAACTCTTTATCAAAAGTTATGGCGCAAATAGAGATCAGACTTCCTAAAATGGGAGAAAGTGTGACGGAGGCAACTATTACCAACTGGTTAAAGAATGTTGGTGATACAGTTGATATGGACGAACCACTTGTGGAAGTTGCAACGGACAAGGTTGACAACGAGCTTCCTTCTGAGGCTGCCGGAGTTTTGGTAAAGCGTCTTTTTGAAAAAGATCAAGTTGCTCAGGTTGGTGATGTGATTGCTATCATTTCAACAGAGGGAGATAGTGGTTCGGTTGCAAGCGACCCAACGAAGGAGGTTAGTAATCCTGTTGCTTCTGCAACAGAAATAACCAAGACCATTGAACAAGCTGTTGCCACTGTAAATGGTTCCTCAGAAGAAATTTCCAAAAACGGACCTTCGGGTAAGTTCTATTCTCCGCTGGTGAGAAGCATTGCAGAGAGAGAAGCAATTTCAATGAATGAACTTGAAACAATTAACGGTTCAGGTCAGGCAGGTAGAGTAACTAAAAAAGACATTCTTGATTTTGTAGACAACCGAGGTAGCCAACCAGTTGCTGCTACAGCTTCTGTTTCAACCAACAATGTAATTACTCCAGCACCTTCAGCTGCTGCTCCGCTAACTGCATCATCTCCAACGTCTGCTGTGACGAACAGTTTCTTAAGTAACATTAAGGAACCAGTAGTTATGCCGAATCCAGGCGATGAGATCATAGAGATGGATCGAATGAGAAAGATCATTGCTGAACACATGGTGATGTCAAAGCATGTTTCACCTCACGTCACTTCTTATGTTGAAGCGGATGTTACAAACATTGTAAACTGGAGAAATAAAGTTAAAAACGAATTCATGAAACGTGAGGGAGAAAATATCACTTTCACTCCTATCTTCATTGAAGCAATCGTAAAAGCTATAAAAGACTTCCCGATGATCAATGTATCCGTTAGCGGAACGAACATCATTAAGCGAAAGGATATCAATATCGGAATGGCAACTGCTTTGCCATCTGGTAATCTTATTGTTCCGGTGATAAAGAATGCTGATCGATTAAATCTTACTGGAATCACAAAGTCAGTAAATGAGCTGGCTAATAATGCAAGAAATAATCAGTTAAAGCCAGAAGATATTCAAGGTGGCACTTTCACGATTACCAACGTTGGATCTTTTGGAAACGTAATGGGAACACCAATTATCTCTCAACCTCAGGTGGCAATTCTTGCTGTAGGAGCAATCCGCAAAATGCCTGCTGTAATTGAAACTCCTCACGGCGACTTCATAGGTATCAGACATAAAATGTTCTTATCTCATTCATATGATCACAGAGTAGTAGATGGATCACTTGGAGGACAATTCGTTAGAAGAGTCGCTGATTATCTTGAACAATTCGACCCTAACAGAGAACTCTGATCAATTCAGAGTTAACTATAAATGAACCACTTATGAAAAAGTACTTTTTAGCGATATTTATTGCTTGCCTAGGCTATGTTTCTATAGCACAGGTGACTGAACATGAAGTGAGACAAATGACTCAGGATGCTCCTGAACAACAACTTGTCGTTGAATGTTCAAGAATGCTTCAGGAAAACTATTTCTCTTTTGCTGAGATCATTGTTGACCGATTACTTCAGATCAATCCTAATAGCATAAATTATCATTATAGAAAGGGATATATTGTTCTAGACTCCAGAAGAGATTTTGAAACAGCTTTCCCATACCTGATCTTCGCAACGTCGAGTATCAACAAGAACTACGACATGTATTCTGCAAAGGAGAAAAGTGCTCCAACCGATGTTTACTACCATCTTGCTAGATGCTACCACCTTGATGAACAATTGGACAAGGCAAAAGAATTCTATCAGAAATTCATTGACAATACGAATCCAAAATCAGAATTGGTTCCAAAAGCTACTCTTCGATTGATCCAGTGTGATGTTGCTAAAGAATCGATCAGCAATCCCAAAAAAGCAACGGTAAAAAACATAGGTGAAGTAATTAATACTCAGTATCCTGAATACTCTCCAGTGATTTCATTGGATGGATCATCATTGTATTTTACATCAAGAAGACAGTGGGATGATCAATCAACGGATGACTACAGGGACCCTCAATTCAATCAGTACCCTGAAGATATCTATGTATCATATCAGGACATGGAAACTACAAAGTGGACAAAACCTAGAAGACTTGAGTTCTGCGAAGGTAGATTGAACGAAGCATCAGTTACAGTTAGTTCCGACGAACGAATCATCTATACCTATGAAGATAGAACCGGTGCGGGCGACTTGTATTTTTCTGATTTTGAGCGTAATGAATTCCAGTATCTTAAAAGATTAGGATACAAGGATGTTAATACAAAGTTTTGGGAAACCCATTGTACAGTTACTCCTGACGGTCAACAAATGTATTTCACTTCAGATCGCCCAGGTGGTTTTGGAGAAAGAGATATATATAGAGTCGTGAAGCTTCCAAATGGAGAATGGTCTGAACCAATAAACCTTGGACCAACGATCAATACAGAAGAAGATGAAGACTGTCCATTTATCGCCGTAGATAATAAAACGCTTTACTTTTCATCTAATGGAAAAACGTCTATGGGGGATTTTGACATTTTTGTTTCGGTGAGGGATGACAAAGATGTATGGTCTATTCCTATCAACCTTGGTTATCCAATCAATAGTACTGGTGACGACGTATTCTATACTACGACAGCCGACGGACTAACAGGATATTTAACATCATTTAGAAAGAAAGGTTTCGGAGAGAAAGACATCTATCAGATTCATAATGACTACATGGGCATTAGGAATGCAGCTGTACTAAAAGGAAGAATCTACACTTCTGATGGTAGCCCTATCCCTGAAAGCGTAAGAATGGAACTGAAGTGTCAAAACTGTGAATACAATTCGATGATTTCTATGTATCCAAGAATTAGAGATGGAAAGTTCATCAATAGTTTACAACCATGCCGCGAGTATATTATCATTTATTACGTTGATTCTTCATCAAGCTCAGTATACAGTGAGTCATTCTCCACCAAATGTAATGCTGGTTATGAAGAGATCTTTAAGGAGGTAATGTTTGATTTCGATAGAAAAAGAATCGTCCCTTTACTTAGCTACACACTTGACGGAACTGTGGCAGATGCCAAGAC
>CALCCB010000002.1 GCA_937899625.1 uncultured Bacteroidota bacterium | reverse complement strand
AGTGTACAATATGCTGAATGTGAAATACTTCATTCAGCCAGGAGAATCAACTCCTGTTGCAAGAGTCAATAACGATGCGATGGGTAACGGTTGGCTGGTAAAGAAGATCAAAGTTGAGAAAGACCGAGATAAAGAAATCAGAGCACTTGGGAAAACTTTTCATGTGCAGAATTCTGGGTCTGGAACATTGGTGGTGAACTCTGCTAAACCGACCGATGCAGATGTGTACGGATACGAATATTTACGATACGTTTATAACGGAGACAGCTTGCCAATTAACCTTTCAAACGGAGTTACTATGGGGATGAAAGCACACATGGTGGTGGATTCTCAGGGTAGTATTTCAACTGTTCCTGATTTTGTCTTTGATAATGATACGGCTGTGAAAAGCTTTACAAAATTGGTGACATATGAGGTCGTATCAGATTTCGATCCGAAGGTAGATGCTGTCATTGCAGAACAGAATGTGAACGGATTGACAAAAAGAAACTTTGATGATAAAGGGGAAGTGAAGTTATTGTCATATTCACCTATGAAGCTTGAGTACAGTGTGTCTGCTGATGGTGATGCATTTGCTGTATTCTCGGAGATTTACTACAAGGATGGTTGGACAGCAACGATCGATGGAAAAGAGGCAACGATTTACAACGTGAACTATTTACTACGAGGTCTTGAAATTCCGAAAGGAAAACATAATGTTGTCTTTACGTATGACACTACAAAGTATGATAGTTCTAATACAACCAGTATGGCGTTGTCTATATTGGTATTATTGATCACTGGTCTTTCTTTCTGGAAACAGCGTAAAGAAGAAAGCAAAGGTTGACATATTAAATGGGACAAGTAAGGAGAGATTCAATAACCAATACAGCCATTACCTATACGGGAATTGGTCTTGGTTATTTGAATAAAGGCCTTTTGTTTCCTTTATTGCTAAGCCCTGCTCAAGTTGGACTCGCCAATGTCATCATGCTGATGGTGAGTTTTTTCGGTCAGTTTTCTACATTGGGAACAGGAATGATCGTGATGAGATTCATTCCTTTTATGAAAAACAAAGAGGATGGAAAAAATGCACTGTTGACATTCTCCATGTTGATCGCAACGGGAGGAGTTGTTTGCACAAGTGCGCTGCTCATCCTTTTTCATAAGCCGATTGTCGAGTTGTTGAGCGATCGTTCTCCCTTACTTGCAGATTATACATTTTGGGTCATTCCATTAGGTATTGTCTCAACTTATTTTTCGATCTTGGAACATTATTTAAGAGCCGTTGGAAAGACAATTATTTCGGTTTTCATTCAGGATTTTGTACTTCGGTTGTCGGTCTTGATCTCCCTGTTGGCATTTTATTCAGGTGCCTTGGACTTTGAAACATTCATTGTCATTTTCTTTTTGCTTCAGATGATCCCTGGTTTTGTTCTTTTCGTTTTGGTGATCATCCAGGATCAGTTCTTGATCAAACGTTCGTTGAGAGGAATACGCACGAAGCTGAAGAGATTGATGCTTCAATATGGGCTCTTCGTTTATTTCAACAGTTTTGGACGAAATATTATCCTGATGCTGGATGCAACGATGGTTACTGCGCTCGCAGGACTTGAGGCAGCCGGAATTTTTACGACAATGGTCTTCCTGTCAAATGCTTTGTTTGTTCCTTATGTCTCTTTAATACGGATTAGCTCTCCACACGTACCCAGGTTGTGGAAGAACAAGGATACATTGGAGCTGAATGCTCTGTACAACAAGGTTTCCATAATTGGATTTTTTGTGACTTTCTCATTGTTTGCTATTGCCTGGTTTGGGATCGACTTTTTACTTTCTTTCCTGCCTTCGGATTATGCTCAGGGAAAATATGTTTTTCTTTTCCTGATGCTGGGTAGAATGTTTGATGCGCTTGGTGGAATTAACGGAGATATTCTCTTAACCTCGAAGAAATATAAGATCGAGGTTGTGCTTACGATTCCTTTGATATTGGTAACCTTCCTTTTGAATTTATATCTGATTCCGATCTATGGAGCAGTTGGAGCTGCGATTGGAACTTCGTTTGTTTATTTGACATACAACGTGATGCGACTTCTGGCGAATTATTATTTTTTCAAATTACAGCCAGTTGATTCAAAATTGCTGAAGGTGATTTCTTTGGGGATAGTTATGTTTGTACTTACTTATTTGCTGACGAGCTGGATCCAGAATCAGTTGATCAGCGCATTGGTAGGAGGAGCTAGTGTAATTTCCTTATTTGTTCTTCCGGTAATTGTTGGGAAATTATTGCCAGATGAGGTGACAGGTTTCTTTAAGGTGCTTAAAGGGAAAGTAAATGGTTGATACGATCGTAAAATATCGCTGGACCAGTGGAGCGGAATACCGCAGTGAAGTGGAGTGGGTTCTTTCAGTCATTGCCCAATACAATCAAATAAAGTGGGAGGAAGATCAGACGGCAAGAATCACGATTGGATTTGAAAAGGAGGCGTCGATTTGTGTCAATAATCAATTCTTTGATAAGGTTCTGAATAATGTCTTTGACCCGAAAAAGATATTAGGTAGAACACCCCATGTACATTCAGGGGATAACATCGATCCACTTTCGACGGCATTCTACTATTTGAATTGCCTTTGGGAGAGGGATTCACGCGCAGTGAAAGATAAATGGGGTAGGAGTGAATTTACCGGTTCAGTTTGGGAATATTATGGTTACAACG
>CALCCB010000001.1 GCA_937899625.1 uncultured Bacteroidota bacterium | reverse complement strand
AGCTTAGGTAGAGATCCAAATATTGTTGTGAAAAGAACGCTACTGAAGAAGGAGTTGAAAGAAAAGATCATAGGAGAAAAGAAAGAAAGAACTTTCGCTTACTCTATTGAAGTGAAAAACCTAAAGGCTACTTCTATCGAACTGGTAATTCAGGATCAGATTCCGGTTACAACCAACGCAGATATCACCATTGAACCGATGGAACTCAATAAAGGAAAGCTCGATCCAAGGACAGGATTCATCGAATGGGAAGTTAGCGTTAAATCCAAGGAAAGCAAAGTGATCGACTTTGGATTCAAGGTGAAACACGACAAAAATCAGAACATACCAATTTATTGATCCGAATAATCGCAAGAAAAGGCTACTTCAAATGAGGTAGCCTTTTCTTTTTTGGTCGATCCAAAACCTTATCTTTGATAAACAAATTGACATTCTATTCGTTACATCTGCATGAAGCAATTCGATATACCAGAATTCTACCGCTCACCCATAATAAGCAGGGTTAAAGCAAAACGTAAAGCTGAGGATCCAAGGAAAAAGGATTTCAGCCCGACAATATTAAATTTTGGTAAAGTAGAATTTCTCATCGCCAGGCATTTTGGCTTTTGTTATGGAGTTGAAAATGCGATCGAGATCTCTTACAAATCACTTATTGAAAATCCTGGTAAAAGGATCTTTTTGCTTAGTCAAATGATCCATAATCCAGACGTGAATGCTGATCTTGTTAGCAATGGAATCCAATTCATTCAGGACACAGACGGATCCCAACTCATCTCCTGGGACGAACTGACGTCTGAAGATATCGTGATCATTCCCGCATTCGGAACAACCCTTGAGATCGAAGAGATCCTAAGGTTGAAAGGAATCAATACAGAATCTTATAACACGACTTGTCCGTTTGTAGAAAAGGTTTGGAATAGATCTGAAAAGCTTGGAAGCGACGATCACACCATCATTATTCACGGTAAATACAACCATGAAGAGACCAGGGCTACATTTAGTCACGCCAATAAAAATGCTCCTTCGTTGATCATTAAGGACATGAAGGAGGCTCAATTACTTGCTCAGATGATCCTCGGCGAAATGGACAATGGAACTTTCGATGCTCATTTTAAAGAAAAAATGAGTTCAGGGTTTGATCCGGATGTTCATCTTTCCAAGATCGGTATCGTTAATCAGACCACCATGCTTGCCAGTGAAACGCAAGAAATCACTGACTATCTAAGAGAGGCGATGATCAAAAAATATGGTGAGGATAATTTGAAGGAGCACATTGCAGATACGCGTGATACCTTGTGTTATGCAACCAATGACAATCAAACCAGCACACTTGGATTGATGGAAAACCAGGCAGACCTTGCAGTTGTCGTTGGTGGATATAACAGCTCCAACACGACTCATCTAGTGGAGTTACTTGAACAGAAGTTTCCTACTTATTTCATTCGTTCTGCAAATGAGATCCATGGTAAGGACAAGATCCATTCTTTCGATATTCATTCAAAGTCGATTTTCGAGCTACCCTTCCTGCCGGAAAAAGGAACTATACGAATCGCAATAACTTCAGGAGCATCATGCCCTGATGCCATTGTTGATGGAGTGATCAAAAGAATATTAGATCTCATGGAAATTGAAAAACCAATTGAGGAAGTGATCTAAATGATCCCGCCAACATTTTTCAATAAGTACATTTTTTTACCTTTACTATTATCTGTAGTATCTGGAAAGATTCATCAACATATTGATCATTGACGATGACATTCGGAACCGAAAGGGACTTAAAGAAATCCTTTCGGGAGGAGGAAATAATATCCTTCAGGCCGACTCGATCAATAGTGCGTTACCCATCCTCAAAGAAAAAGAGATCGGAATTGTTCTGGTGAATATAGACAACCCATATTTTGGAGGAATCGAATTGCTGCAGACACTGAAAGAAGTGGCCGGAAATCGCAACATGTATAAAATTGTGATCACTGCCGATTCAATTTCTGGAGCCAGAATGGTTAAGGGATTGAATGAAGGTGCTGTAGATTTCCTTACCACACCATTCAATCCTAACTTGATACGAGCGAAGATCGAAGTATTCAAATCGCTCTATTATAAAGATCAGCGGATCAATCAACTATTAAAAAATATCTTTCCACACAGCGTGTTGGAAGATCTCAGTTCAAATCAGAAATTTTCTCCTAAAAGAATTGATGATGGGATCGTATTATTTACTGATTTCGTTGACTTTTCACACAAAGCGAGAAATATAAAGCCGATCCGACTTCTAAAAAAACTAGAATACTATTTCACTCGATTCGATGAGATCATTGAACGCTATAAGCTTGAAAAGATCAAAACAATTGGTGATTCATACATGGCTTTGGCTGGTGTAACCGAGCAATATCCAGAGCCCGCATTAAGAGCTTGTCTTGCGGCACTCGAGATCAGAGATTTCATGCTGAACGAACGAAGTATTGCGATGGCACTCAACAGGGATTACTGGGAAGTTCGTGTTGGTCTTCACATGGGACCATTAGTAGCTGGGATCATCGGTCAAAGTAAAATCTCCTTCGATGTATGGGGTGATACTGTAAATATCGCTGCACGTGCCGAACAGGGTTGTAAACCTGGATATATTACTGTCACGAAGCCAATTATGGAGCTTGTTGACGGCTATTTTATACTTGAGTCCAGAGGTGATGTGAGTATCCACAAAAGAGGAGGAAGTATTACGATGTCCTATTTATTAAAACTCTCTTCGGAGTTCGTTATGAAAAGTGATGATCGATTGGCATCGAGAGATTTGAGGATCAAATGCGGATTGTCTCCGATCGACTTTGAACATATGCGGAAGGGGATTATCCAACGATTGATGTCCTTATTACCGGAAGAAGTTGTCTATCATGACATTAGACACACGTTGAATGTTGAAAAGGCAGCTGTTCGTTTTGCAAAGCTTGAAGGTCTGGATGATGAATCCATCATTATTCTTAGAACGGCCGTATTGTATCATGATGCTGGATTCATTCTTAAGTACGATAGCAATGAAGACTTTGCAATCCATTTAGCAGAAGACAATTTACCGCAGTTTGGATATTCAGAAGACCAAATCGCTCAGATCAGTTCAATTATTTCATCTACAAGACATAATACAATACCACAGACACTTCTGGAGCAAATCATGTGTGACGCTGATCACGATTATCTTGGGAGACCTGACTATTACAACGTTGCAAAAAAGTTGCGTGAAGAGACTGTGAATTACGGTATTGAAATGAGTGAAAAGGAATGGTTGCAATTTCAATTGAATTACCTGGAAAAAGAGCATCGATACTTCACGGAAACAGCAAAGAATATCCGACTGCATGGAAAAAAAGCACGCATGGAGGAAATGCGCGAGCGTTTAAAACAAATTGAAGATTAAATGAAAGTATATACTAAGAAAGGTGACAAAGGAACTACCGGACTGATAGGAGGCACGAGAGTTCTGAAAAGCAGTTTGAGAATTGAGTCCTATGGTACAGTTGACGAATTAAACTCATATATCGGATTGATCCGTGATCAGGAAATCGATCAACGATACAAAGATCAGCTGAAAGAGATTCAGGATCGATTGTTTACAATCGGATCAAGTCTCGCCTCTGACCCTGAGAAATCGAACATGAAGATTCCGGATTTACTTGAATCCGATATTAGCGTTCTGGAATCCTGGATGGATGAAATGGACAAGGAATTACCCGAAATGAAATTCTTTGTTTTACCAGGCGGACATTCAACTGTTTCCTTCTGTCATGTAGCAAGATGTGTATGCAGAAGAGCCGAAAGGATCTGTGTTGATCTTGATCAGCACGAGTTCGTGGCTGAATTGATCCTTAAATACCTCAACCGCTTGAGCGATTATCTTTTTGTTTTGAGTAGAAAATTAACTCAGGACCTGAATGCAGAAGAAATTCCCTGGAAGCCAAGATTATAGGGTGAAATCTACATTTGTGAATAACTCTTTTTCAAAGTTTTTACAGGCTTTTTTGGAAAAAATTAAATAAAGTCTATTTTTGCGCAAAATTAACCCTTAACAGTAAGTAACATGTACTGGACACTTGAGTTGGCTTCTTATTTAGAAGATGCGCCATGGCCGGCTTCAAAAGATGAATTGATCGATTTTGCAATTAGAACCGGAGCCCCGTTGGAGGTGGTTGAAAACCTTCAGGACCTGGAAGATGAAGGAGACGTCTACGAATCTATTGAAGAGATCTGGCCGGATTATCCATCCAGAGAAGATTTCCTCTTTAACGAGGATGAATATTAAAAAAACTCCTGCAATGCAGGAGTTTTTTTTTACCTTAACATATGAACTTACTCGGGCATCTTTATTTCTCTCAAAATGATCAAAGCCTGATGTATGCCAATCTGTATGGTGACTTTTTTAAAGGAAATGATTTCTCAGGGCTATCGCCTATCACAAAAAAAGGAATACTACTTCATCGGACAATTGATCATTATATCGACCATCATCCGGCTGTCCTTGATTTATTGCACAAGCTTTATACAGATCTGCCGAAAGTTTCCGGTATAGCCGTCGATCTGTTCTTTGATCATTTACTTGCTCAGCAATGGCAAAAATATCATCCTGAACCTTTAGACCATTTTTTAGACAAGTTCTACTTGACCAGTGTAAATGATATCCAAGATTTCTCTCCAGAATTCAATCAATTCATTGAAGCTATGAGAAAACACAACTGGATTTCTCATTATCCTTCAAAAGAAGGACTTCAAAAAATGTGCAATGGAGTTTCCTCAAGGATCTCATTTCCAAACGCTCTCTCAAAAGCCCCAATCATCTTTGAAAAACAAAAAGAAGATATTGAAAGAACCTTTGAGCTGTACATGCAAGATGCAAAGAGTTACATTTCTGAATATCTCGTGCGAACGAATGGTTAATAACTAATCTTTGCTATCGGAACAAAATATTTTAAATTGCAGCCTAAATCAGGCTATGAATAAAGGAGTCTACACCTTCCTACTACTAATCGTTGCAATAATTTTTGCAGGATACTCCTGTAAAAGTGATAATTCAGCGGAGGACTCAGAACCTGATCCAGCAGTAATTGCAGATCTAAAGAAAATTTTGAAGGATGGTAAACTTACCGTTCTGATGGAAAACAGTACAACATCCTATTTTATTTACAGAGGTAAAAAAATGGGATTCGAATATGAGATCCTGAGAGAATTTGCGGATGAACTAGGTGTTGTGCTCGAGGTGAAAGTTGTAGATAATCTGGACGATCTCATCCCAATGCTCAATAAAGGAGAAGGAGATCTTATTGCTTGCAATTATACCTACACCAAATCAAGGAAAGCAGACATTGAGTTTTCAGAGCCTTACATCAGAACACCTCAGGTACTTATCCAGAGATATCCGGAAGGATGGGAAAAGATGAAGGAAAAAGAACTCACAAAACATCTTATTTTATCTCCAGAACAACTGAATCAGAAAAAGGTACACGTTTGGAAGAATTCAAGTTATTACAACAGACTCATCAATTTACAAGAAGAAACCGGGGACACAATCTTTCTGGAGGAAGTGGATGGCCAGATTGGTACAGAAGAACTTATTGAGATGACATCCGAAGGGATGATCGATTATACGGTTGCTGAACAAAATATTGCAATGGCCAATCAGAAATTCTATCCGAACATTCACATTTCCACGGTGCTATCGGTTCAACAAAAGATCTGTTTTGGCCTTAGAAAAATCAACCCTATTCTAAAGGCGAGACTTGACAAATTCATTAACATTTTCACCAAGAAAGTGAGTTACAGATATTTGAAGAAGAAATATTTTGAAATGTCCGCCATCTCTAATTCTTCAAAATTCAAACCAGGAAACATTAAGCGAGGAGAGCTTTCTCCTTATGATGCGATCTTCAAGCAAGTTGCTCAGAAATATGGTTTTGACTGGAGAATTCTTGCTTCAATCTCGTATCACGAATCTCGTTTTAATCCAAATGCTAGAGGGTTCGGTGGTGCATACGGAATGATGCAGTTCATGCCATCTACCGGTCCTAAATATGGCGTTTACCCTTCTTCTCCTCCATCTGTGCAAATTGAAGGTGGTATGAAAAAAATAGCCAAAGACTTCCAAAGCTGGAGTCATATTCCTGATGAAGAACAACGCTTCAAATTTACCTTGGCCACCTATAATGCCGGAAAAGGGCACGTCCAGGATGCACAGCGTCTAGCAGAAAAGCATGGTCTCAATCCTGAAATTTGGGATGAAAATGTTGAGAAAATGATGTTGAATCTTTCCAAGCAATCTTATTATCGTGACCCTGTCGTAAAAAATGGGGCACATCACGGGGGAGTAACCTACAGATATGTTAAGGATATCTATGGAAGGTATCTCGAATGGAAAGAAGCAGTCCGGTGATTTTTATACTTTCGTGTAAAATTCTTACAGATCAATTCGCTTATCATCATACAAGGTCCTACCGGAGGAGGAAAAACTGATCTATCAGTAGAGCTTGCTTTGCATTATGAAACAGAGATCATTTCAGCTGATTCAAGACAATTTTTTAAGGAAATGTCCATTGGGACAGCCAAGCCAGATTCAATTGAGCAGAGAGGTGTAAAACATCATTTCATCGATTCACACAGCATTAAAGAAGAGGTAAGCTCATCTCGTTTTGCCTCAGAAGCACAGGAAACACTTGATCAATTATTCAAAACCCACGAAAAAGTAATTCTTGTAGGTGGATCGGGAATGTTTATTGATGCTCTCGTTGATGGCTTAGACAATATACCATCATCGGTAGAAATCCGCAATGAATTGATCAAGAGAAGCCAAGAAGATTACTCTATTCTGCTTGAAGAATTGAAGTTGAAAGACCCTAAATATTTCGATGTCGTAGACAGAAAAAATCCGGCACGAGTGATTAGAGCTCTCGAAGCAATTGAGATGACAGGCCTACCCTACAGTCAACTCAGAACATCTCAAAAGAAACAACGAGATTATCGAGTGATCCGATTAGTTATAGAACATGAGCGAACAGAACTTTACAACAGGATCAACAAACGTGTCGACCTCATGATGGAGAAAGGGCTGTTGGAAGAAGTGAAATCACTCATTGAATACAGGGATCGTTCTTCACTGAGGACCGTTGGATATCGTGAACTATTCGATTTTCTTGATCAATCAACTTCCCTTGAAGAAGCAATTGAAAAGATCAAGCAAAACACCCGTAATTATGCAAAAAAGCAGCTTACCTGGTTAAGACGCTATACGGATAGTCACATCATCCCGTTCGATTCAATCCAGATCATGAAAGAAAAATGCATTCAGATCATTGATAATCAAGCGCATGATCCAATCACTTAAGATTGGAATGATTCTTGAAAACTCCGTTTCAAAATAATTGTCATGAATATTCGATTTGAACAAGTAATGCCTTTCCCATTATCTTCCATTAAACATGGTGAAGAAAGCATCTGGGGAAATAAGGTTCGGTTTGACTCAGGTGAAAAAGTGATCCTTAATGCCAGTAGTGGTAAAGGTAAATCCACATTCACGATGACCACTTTAGGTTTACGCCACGATTATTCAGGCAATGTTTTTTATAATGACAACGACATACGAAGCATGTCGTATGAGGATTGGACGAATATCAGGCAGACAAAGATCTCAGTGGTATTCCAGGACCTTCAGTTGTTTCCGAAATTGACCGTTCGAGAAAATCTGAAATTAAAAAATGACCTCTCGCCGGTTTATACGGAGGAAGAGCTTCGTTCACTCTTGAACCAGCTTGGCATTGCAAATAAGTGGGATCAAGAATGCGGTATCCTTTCTATGGGACAACAACAGCGCGTTGCCATTATTCGAGCACTCGCACAACCATTTGAGTGGATACTATTGGATGAACCTTTCTCTCACCTCGATGAAGAAAATACACAGAAGTGTCTAACACTTATCCATCAAAGATGTGATGAACAGAGGGCAGGATTTATTCTGACAACTCTGGGAGATGATCATGGGACTAAGTACGATCGCGAACAAAAACTGTAAACCATGTTAAAGAAACTTCTTTTCAAAAACCAGGATAAAAAGCAGTTGATCATCGCGATGATCGGTGCTTTTATGGGAATCACATTTCTGATCACATCCATCCATTATCTCATCAAGGTAAATGAATTTGGTGAAGGAGCTGACATTCTCGGTCCAAACACGATCATAGTTCAGAAAAAAGTATCGAATTCGAGCTCATTGAATTTAACCAAAACGGATTTCTCAGAATCCGAAATTCAAAAAATGAAGAACGAACCTTTTATCGAAGATGTTCAACCGGTGATCAGCAACAATTTCGATGTTTCATTTGAAACTGCGGATCCAATGGTTCCTCGATTCAGAACTGATGTGTTCATTCAAACCATCGATCCCGAATTTCTCGACGTCAAATCTGATAAGTGGCACTGGAAAGAGGGTGATGAATTTGTTCCGATCGTGCTGCCGCGTGATTTTCTGGTGATGTTGAATACGTTCATGAGTGCCCAGGGAATACCTCAAGTTTCTGATGATCTGGCAAAGGATGTGAAATTTAAGTTCACTTTGAAAAATGACACAGATAAAGAATGGGTGGATGCCAGGATCATTGGTTTTACCAACGAAGTGGCTTCGATTCTGGTACCTGAAAGTTTCATGAAATATGGGAACGACAAATATTCAACAGAAAAAGAGAAAAAGATCACGCAGATCATGATCGCCGGAAAAGAAAGTGAATTTGGTCGCGTTGAGGAAATGTTGAATGAACGAGGACTTGAATCAAAGAATTCTCAAATGGTTGTAGGAAGGCTCAAAAGTATGGTGGGAACTCTATTTCTTGTCGTACTTGGAATCTCCGTGATTGCCGTTTTCGTTTCTGGACTTGTGTTGATCCAATACATGCAGTTGTTGATGTCGCGTAATGCGTATGAAGTTAGAACTCTGCTTAGAATTGGTTACCCTCCAAAAATGTTGATCAACCATTTCTTCATTTATTTCGTAAAGGTATTTGGAATAATTTCAGCTTCTGGATTAGCTGTTTTCTTCATTTTTAAATTCTTTCTAGACGAAATGTTTGAATCGGGCGGGCTATACATTGATACCACCCTATCGTACCAAAGCGTTCTGTCTCTTCTGTTTGCCTATCTGATCTTCAGTGTTGCATCCTACAGAAATGCACAGAAAGGAATTTTTAAAGATTATTGATTCCGTTAAAGAAATGTTAAAAGTGATTACTTTTTTACTTTTGCTGCGTCTAGTCAATAACTTCAACTTAAAGTATACAAAATTATGAAATCGATTCTGACAATAACACTATTTATTATTGCATCATCAGTTTATGGACAAAAGCTGAAATTAAAAGTTGTTGGTCAAAAGGACACGACTGTTTTTCTAATTAAATACTTTGGAAAGGGTCTGTATTACGCTGACACAGCAGAGATCAAAGGAGGGTACGTAGAATTTGATGGTAGTAAGCAAAAGGCAGGTATCCTTGGACTTCTCCTTCCAGAGCAGAAGTATTTTGAATTCGTTTATAACAACGAAGAAGTTGTTCTTGAAACAAAGGCTGAAGACCTTCAAGGTGCTTTGAAAGTAAAAAAGTCAGAAGAGAATAAAATCTTCTTGCCTTATGTTCAATTTATAGGAGAAAAGAAGAGTGAATCGGGTAAGTACCTGGAAGAACGAAAGGGCCTTAGTAAGGATGATCCAAAATTCACTTCACTAACCAACAAGATCGATTCACTAAATAAACTAGTGATCGACTATCAGAATAAACTGATCGCTGATCATCCGACGACATTGGTTTCCAAAGTTGTTAAAATGTCAATGGACATTGATATTCCTGAAGCTCCTGTGGATGAAAAAGGAAATGTGATCGATTCTTTCTTCAGATTCAACTATTTCAGAACTCACTATTGGGATAACGTTGACTTGAAAGATGATAGATTGGTTAACACACCTGTATTCCACAATAAACTGGAATACTACTTCGGAAAAAACATGTTGGTACAGCATTGGGATACTATTTTGAATTATGCTTATCAATTCTGTGATCAGCTCGATCCGAAGTCAAAAACATTTGAATATTGTGTTTCATGGATCACTTCTACCTACGGGAAAAGTAAGATCATGGGAATGGATAAGGTCTACATCATGATGGCGGATAAATATTACTGCTCAAAGAATGCAGACGGTAAATCTCCGGCTTTCTGGATGACCGACGAAAAACTGGAAGATCTTTGTGAAAAAATTCCTGTTCAAAGACGTTTAGTGATGGGTGCAGTTCCGCCAAATGTTAGTCTAAGGGATACAACAGATGTGCAGTGGAAAGACTTCTATTCTCTAAATTCAGAGTACACAATTCTCTATTTCTGGGATCCGGAATGCGGACATTGTAAGAAAACAACTCCGAAACTGGAAACCCTTTACCAGGAGAAATTCAAAGAAAGAAATGTTGAGATCTTTGCTGTTGGTAAAGCTGTTGGTGAGGACTTTGAAAAATGGAAAAAGTTCATTCGTGATAATAAATTGACATTCATAAATGTAGCTGTAACCGATCCATTATACAAAGCTGCTATGGAGGACGCAAGACAGTTTGTGCCGAAGTATACTACCATAGAGTCCTTGAATTATCAAACAACCTATGACATCTTCTCTACTCCAAGAGTATTTGTTCTTGATAAAGACAAGAAGATCATCGCAAAGAGTATTTCAGTGAGTCAATTAGAGGAGTTCATTGATCGACTTCAAGGATTTGAAGATCTTCCAAAAATATTCCCGCCAGATCCGGAAGAGGACGAGCAAATGCATTAAAATATTAAAAGAGGTGAAAGCCTCTTTTTTAATTTACAATTTCTTAAAACTATAACTCCGTTTACATCTCTCTGAATTTATTAAATTTGCGACTTATCAAAATAAAAACATGAAAAAATTAATACTACTATTTTTACTAGCACCATTCTTGAGTTTTACTCAGATTGCCGCATGGGATTTCGCAGGAGAAACTGCACTTGCGACAAGTACACCTGAAGTCTATGATGTAAATCTTGATTCCCCAAGTGAACTCACACGAGGACCTGGCGCAGCAGTATCAGCTGGAGCCAATTCTTTTAGAACTGTTGGTTTCATGAACGATGGAATTGCCACATCTAATTTGGATTATTTTCAAAA
The DNA here is from genome assembly GCA_937899625.1 of uncultured Bacteroidota bacterium. GTDB lineage: Bacteria > Bacteroidota > Bacteroidia > Flavobacteriales_D > Crocinitomicaceae > M0103. The sequence goes on along the minus strand of CALCCB010000001.1, from coordinate 5,208 downwards.
CGAGTTGTCTTCAGCACCAGGTTATGAATTGTCATTATCTTCAATTGATGGTAGATTTGGTGGAACTGCGACATTTTTTGGCACGCCAGGCGTTACCGTTCAGTATGCGTACAGCCTTGACGGAGCTAATTTCACACTTATTGGAAGTCCGGAAATAGCACCTGTCTCAGCATCATCTATTCCTACTATTGACCTTACAGGTATCGCAGAATTACAGAATGTTCCGGCTTCTACCACAATTACCATAAGAATGTATGCTTCAGGTAATACAGCTACTGGAGGTTTTGGATATTTATCTACTGCGGCTCCAGGTGTAATTGGATTCGCAATTGGAGGGTCATTGAATTTCGTGAGCTCGACATGTTTGATTTCAGATGCTGGTCTAAGTAATATTTCTTGTAATGACAACACTACACCATCAGTGACCAATGATGATTTCATTTCATTCAATATTGATCCTACGGGCTTTAATCTAGGAACAACATACACAGTTGCCGTTTCTTCAGGTACAATCAGTCCTACAACTGGAACCTATGGAGCTTCTTCTGTATTCCAGCTACAACCAGGTTCGTCTGGTGGTGGAGATGTAATACTAACAATTACTGATAATACAACTGGTGGTTGTACTTTTGACGCAACTATAACTGACCCAGGCAGCTGTTCTTCCTCAACACCAATTATTTCAGCAAATCCGACGAGTTTGACTGGATTGGACCACAATGTTGGGACTCCTTCTACCGAGCAGACATTTACTGTATCAGGTTTGGCACTCATTGATGATATTACTTTAACTGCACCTGCTGACGTAGAAATATCATTAACTACAGCTGCAGGTTTTACAAACAGTTTGGTTGTAAATCAAGTTGGAGGAAATGTTCCTGCCACAACCATTTATGTTCGCGGTAATGCAGCAATGATGGGTAATTTTTCAGGTGACATCATTGCTAGCTCAACGAACGCTGCTGACGTAGCTGTCAATGTGTCTGGTTTTGCCGATGACTATGTATATTATACTATCGACCAAATTTCAACGGTAAATGCCAACGGGGTTTCAGATTCAATAGATGTATTAGTTGAGGTAACTGGTGTTGTGCATTGCATGGACTTTGATGGAAATGCAGGTTACAGCATAACATTAATAGATGCTTCCGAAGAAGGGATCAACCTTTACTCTTCAGTAGACATCTCGAACTATACTAGTCCAATGGAGGGAGATTCAATTAGGGTATATGGTAAAATTGGTCAATACAATGGGTTAACTGAAGTGATCGCAGATGAAATTGAACTCCTTGCTCAAAATGTTGCTTTATTTGATCCGGTTCTTGTAACTGCACTAGATGAATCTACTGAATCGCAATATATCATGATGCAGGGAATGACCTTAGTTACTCCATTTACCAATTTTGCAACAGGAAGTTCTAGTGTTGACATTACAGATGGAACGAATACTTTTGTAATGAGAATAGACTCTGATACAGATATTCCAGGATCGGCTGCACCTCAAGGATTTTTTACCGTGATTGGTGTTGGAGGACAGTTTGATAATTCTTCCCCATTCGATGGGGGATATCAGATTTTCCCTTGCTCTATTTCAAGTATTATTTTTGAGTGTACAACTCCATCAAATTCAACAACTCTAGTTAATGAAAGCACTGCAAGTGCAGATGCAACTAGTTTAAGTTACCAGTGGATTGATTGTGCGACGGGATTGCCAATTGTAAATGCGATCCAACAGTCATATACAGCCACAACAACAGGATCATATGCGGTTATTGTTACTGACACAGATTGTTCAGATACTTCAGATTGTATAATCCTTACTGTTTGTTCAAATCCTCTAACTACGACGACATTAGTAAATGACAGTACCGCCACTGCTGACGCTATTGGAGCCCAATATCAATGGATTGATTGTTCAACTGGTTTGGCAATTGCGAATGAAAATCAACAAACATTTACCGCTACTGCTTCAGGATCATATGCTGTCGTTGTTAGTGAAGGTGCATGTTCAGATACATCTGAGTGCGTTAATTTAACTTTATCCGTTGGAATTGAAGAAATGCTAAACACCAATAGCATTAAGGTATATCCTAATCCGATAGTTGATGAATTATCAATCACAAGCTCTTCAGATTTTTCAATTTCGTTTTCAGTTTCTGATATTAATGGAAAAGTGATTTCAGAAAACAATATTTTACATTCATCTGCAACTATCAATACAAGTAAATGGAGCAAAGGCGTTTACTTTGTAAAATTCACATCTGAAAAAGGTGAATTTATCGTAAAAGTGATGAAATAATCCAACACGTAAAAACTGAAAGCCCTCCAAGTGAGGGCTTTTTTTGTTTGTAACTTTTTCCTTTTCCATAGGTCTAAATGTGGCAACATTTTATTTTTGTCAAAACATTTCAAATGAATCGATTAACCCTTCTGATCTTAAGTTTTTTTTCCTCGTTTGTCAGTACTGCCCAATATTGGCAACAAGAAGTGAATTATACCATCAATGTCACGTTAAATGATAAGGACCATACGTTGTCAGCCTTTGAAGAATTTGAATACATCAATCATTCTCCAAATACATTAGATGTAATGTACATTCACCTTTGGCCAAATGCCTATAAAAATGGAAAGACTGCACTAGGCAAACAACAATATGAGGGTGGTGAAACAGATCTTACTTTCGGACCAGAGGAAATAAAAGGTTGGATCGATTCTCTAAATTTCAAAGCTGACGGTCAAACGGTGTCTTGGTCTCTTGATCCCGCAAATATTGATATCGCCATTCTAAAATTGAATACTCCACTTGCTAGTGGCCAACGAGTGAAGATCAGTACACCTTTCAAAGTAAAGATTCCTTCAGGTTCTATTTCAAGACTTGGGCACATTGGACAATCTTACCAGATCACACAATGGTATCCAAAACCTGCAGTGTATGACAAGAATGGCTGGAATGCCATTCCTTATCTTAATCAAGGTGAATTTTATTCTGAATATGGATCTTTTGATGTAAGCATTACATTGCCTGAAAATTATGTCGTTGGTGCTACGGGAGACCTTCAAACCCAATCTGAGATCGACTTTCTGAATGCTAAACATGAAGATACCAAAAAGAACATCAAGGAAATGCTTCAGCAAAAACAGGGACGAGGTGGAAGAACTGAATTCCCTGCTTCTTCGACTACCTTCAAAACGATCAGATACACCCAAACTAGAGTTCATGACTTTGCCTGGTTCGCGGACAAACGATATGCAGTTTCCAGGAGTGAGGTAGAATTACCTCATTCAAAACGAAAAGTTACTACTTGGGCGATGTGGGTTCCTCATAACACATTCACATGGCAGTATGCCGATGAATACTTGAGGGATGGAACCTATTATTATTCCCTTTGGAATGGAGATTACCCATACAATCAGGTTACAGCTGTAGATGGAACGATCAGTGCTGGAGGAGGAATGGAATATCCTAACGTCACCGTAATTGGATCATCAAGCACTAAAGAAGAACTTGAAGTAGTTATCGTCCATGAGGTTGGTCACAATTGGTTTTATGGCATCTTAGGGTCCAATGAAAGAGTTCATGGATGGATGGACGAGGGTATGAACACCTTGAATGAGGTGAGATACATTCAAACAAAATATCCGGACAACCAGAGAATGTCGGACATGGTTTTGAACGGTAGGTTTCACATGAATGACCTCGATCACCACGACATGGGTGATATTTCATATCGAATGATCGCACATTTTGGAGAAGACCAGCCGATCGAAACGCACTCGGCAGAATTCAGCTCAGCGAATTATGGGATAATCATGTATCAGAAAACGGGACTGGTATTCTATTACCTGAAGGATTATCTGGGTGAAGAACTGTTTGATCAATGCATGTATGCTTATTTTGAAGAATGGAAATTCAAGCATCCACAGCCTGAAGATATGAGAGCATCTTTGGAGAAAACCTCTGGAAAAAATTTAAAGTGGTTATTTGAAGATTTGATACAAACTACCAATCACCTTGATTATAAAATCTTAAGCGCTAAAAAAACGGATACAGGATATTCCGTGAAGACAAAAAATGTAGGCCAAGTCGATGGACCAATTGAAGTCAACGGAATCTTAAACGACAGTGTTGTAGAAACTATATGGATTGAGCCAGGAAACAAGAAAAATGAAATTACACTTTCGTCAGAAAACCTTGATGAAATTCGAATTGATCATGGAAAGGACATTCCAGAAATGAGTCGCCAAAATAATTCATGGAGTCGCGAACGCCTGTTCAATCGTTTCGAACCCTTAAAATTTGAGTTCTTAATTGGAGACCATGAACCTGAGCGTACACGTGTCTTTTGGACGCCAACGATTGCCGGAAATTTCTACGACAAATTTATGTTGGGAGTTGCAATTCATAATTATGGTGCGCCAACGAGTAAATTCAATTACATCGTTGCGCCATTTTATTCTTTCGGGCGTCAAATGGTTTCTGGAATGAGTGATTTCAATTATACATTTCTTCCAAAGAAAAACCTGAAAACCTCGCGTTTCGGCGTATCACTAAAATCCTTTAAAAACGATTCAACATTTAAAAGAAATGACTCTTACTATGTTGCCGTTTCACCTTATTGGATTGCGAAAATTGGTAGCCGAAAAGATAATTCGCCTGTTAGTCAATACATCAAAATTCAAACTATCTATAAGAAAGATAAAGTTGGACCTACCCATTTGGAACGATTAGGCGCCTATGCTGAATATAATTTGGACTATGTCAAGGTCGACCATAATGTTAACGTCAAATTACGAAACGAGTATTATACAGACGTAAAAAACTCCGATGAAATGGGAAGAATTCTATTTGAATCAACCTATCGTTTTCGTTACATCAGAAAAAAAATGAATCGATGGATTGAACTACGTGGATTTGTTGGACACACTTATTTGAATAATTTTTCTCCAACTAACGCCTACCAATACAGCATGTCACTTTCTGGTGCAGACGGGCAGCAAGACCTTTTCGTTGACGAATATTATTTCGGAAGAAATGAAACGCAAGGAATTTGGTCGCAACAGCGAGATGAAAACATGGGAGGATTTAAAAGTACGAGCTGGTATGGAACGACGTCCTATACAATGGCAACTGCAAATCTTTACTTTCAGTTTCCGATTAAACCAAATATTTTTGGAGTATTTGCTGATTTTGGAACCTTTTACAACGGG